>JAHEKC010000112.1 GCA_024638565.1 Bacteroidota bacterium | reverse complement strand
TGTATCGCTTACTGGCTTTCATTTGCTGTTTTCCATTCGTGCTGCACGGCCAGGGACCTGCCGACAGCCTCAGGCAGGCAATTGCCGCCGCTGCGGACGACACGAACAAGGTGGACATGATGATCGAGCTGGGGAAGAAGTACTTTAACAGCTCCCCGGAAGAGGCCATACGGGTGTCGGACGAGGCCCTGGCCCTGGCCGGCAGGCTGGGATACAGGAAAGGGGAAGGCTATGCCCTGAAGAATGTGGGGCTTGTTCACTATATCCAGTACAACAGCTTCGAAGCCCTCCAGGCCTGGCGTAAATCGCTCGCCGTGTTCGAGGCGATCAGTTACAGGCCCGGTGAAGCCAACCTGCTGCAGAATATCGGCACCATTTATTTCTATGAATCCAACGACGAAAAGGCGCTTGATTTCTACCTCCGTGCATTGAAGATCGCCGATGAGCTGGCCGACTCCCTGCGCATTGCCGAGATTACATCCAACATCGGGGCGATCTACGGCAAGAAGAAGGGGACTTACGAAAAATCGATCGAGTACGCCAGCCGAGCCCTGGCCATCAATGAGAAACTGGGCAACATGGATGCCGTGGGCACCACCGCCTCCAACATAGGAGAGGTTTACATGTGGATGGGAGACGACACCACGGCACTGTCCTATTTCAAAAAATCCGTGCGCGCCTACAAGGATTCCGAATACCTGCCCTATGCGCTAAACAACATGGGCTGGGTGTATGCCGAACGACAGGAATTCGACCGTGCCATCAGGTACCATGAGGAGGCGCTGATCTACGCCAGGAACCTGGATGCAAAAATTGACATCGTACAATCATACAAGCGGCTCGGCCAGGCATACCAGGCTAACGGGGAATACAGGCAGGCCATCGTGTTTTACCGGGAAGGCATGCCTATCGGTATCGAGATGAAAGCCTATGAAGACCTCAAGAAGATCTATGAAGGACTGACCGAATGCCATGCCAGGATCGAGGACTATGACAATGCATTCAAGTACCAGCAAATGTTGCTGGACGTCAAGGACACGATCTTCGACCAGGAGACCAACAGGAAGCTGGACAACATGATGTTCGGCTACCAGATCGACCAGAAGGAAAACGAGATCCAGCTGCAGGACCAGGAGATCAAACGCCAGAAATTCGTACGGAACAGCTTCATCGGCGGATTCGGCGTGGTCCTCCTGTTTGCCGGCATCTTCCTGGCACAGCGCAACCGGATCTCGAAGGAGAAAAAGCGGAGTGAGGAACTGCTGCTCAACATCCTGCCGGAGGAAACGGCTGAAGAGCTGAAGGCGACCGGATCCGCCAAAACCAAAAGCTTCGATGCCGTTACAGTGCTGTTCACCGACTTCAAGAATTTTACCCAGGCGAGTGAAAAGCTTACACCCGAGGAACTGGTTGCGGAAATCAACCACTGCTACAGCGCGTTCGACAAGATCGTTTCGAAGTATGGCATCGAAAAAATCAAGACCATAGGCGACGCCTACATGTGCGCCGGCGGGCTGCCCGTGGCCAACAGGACCCACCCGGAAGACGTGATCCGTGCCGGGCTTGAGATGCAGGAATTCATTGTCCGTAATAAAGAGGAGCGGGCCAGGCAGAACCTGCCGTTTTTCGAACTCAGGCTGGGCATCCATACAGGCCCGGTAGTGGCCGGTATCGTGGGCATCAAGAAGTTCGCCTACGACATCTGGGGTGACACCGTGAATACCGCCTCACGAATGGAGTCCAGCGGCGAGGTTGGCAAGGTGAATATCAGCGGCGAGACATATGCCCTTGCAAAGGAACGCTTCCGATGCACCCACCGGGGCAAGGTGAAAGCCAAGCACAAGGGTGAGATTGATATGTACTTCGTGGAGGGCCCAGCCTGAAGCAATACTGCAGGTCACGCAAGCAACCTTATTTATTTACAGCATTTTATAGTCATTGCAAAATGGCGTCTGTGGATAATTTCCGTACGATTCCGGTCAATTCCTTACACTTTTTCGAAACTTCGCCGGAGCGGATTCGTAACCGCATCAAACAAATTATCCAAATCATGAGAAAGCATTTGTTATTCCTGTTCGCGGTTTTGTTCGCATTCCCGGCGGTCGCACAGATCGACAACCTGGCGAACCTGAGTCCCGAGTGGTCACGCCTCGGCTCGCGTAATGCGGCTACCGACGCGCCGGACATTATGATGTATAACCCGGCAGGCATGGCATTCACGGAACCCGGCCTTAAGATCGGCATCGGCAACCAGTCCTATTTCAGAAAACCCTCGCATGAGTACGACCTCGGCCTCGGTGCGATGCGGTATGAACAGGACGGCAACGACCTGTTTGTGCCCAACCTCAACATCGGCTATACCAGGGACCGGTGGTCCGTGTTCGGTTCGGCCTATATCGCGGGTGGTGGCGCCACGGCCAACTTCCCGGCAGGCTCCATAAACACAGACCTTATTATCGGCGGACTGATCCCGGCGTTCAACGCTGGGTACATGACCGACTACACGTCAGGCAAGGATGTATACCTCGAAGGAACCTCCTACTACCTGGCCCTGGGCATCGGCGGCGCCTATGCCGTAAACGAAAAGGTGGCGTTCGGCCTGATGGTCCGCAACCTCATGGCCCGTAACAAGACCATGGCCGGATTTACACTTACCGGCTCCGTCTCCGGGCTTGCGCCCGATGTGCCGCTGGGTATCGAAACGAAGGATAACGCAAACGGCGTCGGTGTGATGGCGGGTGTGCACCTGAAGCCCACTGACAAGCTGGAGGTTGCCTTCCGTTACGAATCAAAGGTGAACCTCGAATTCGAAACCACGGTGGAGCAGGATGACCTTGGTATGTTTACTGACGGCGACAAGAGCCGCCGTGACTTCCCGGCCGTGGCGGCAGTCGGCTTTGCCTACCAGGCAACCGAAAAGCTGAAGGTGATGAGCGACTGGAACTACTACTTTCAAAAGAATGCAGACTGGGGAATGGTCGAGATCGAGGATCCCGCCTACTTCGAAACCGAACTGTCCGTTGTCGCCGGTGACGCCTATACCTTCTCGCTGAGCTTCGAGTACAAGGCCACTGAAAAGCTGGCCGTGAGCCTTGGCGGTGTGTATTCCAAAAACGACATCCAGGACCGCGATGCCTATTACACCTCGCTGGGCGCATTTGAAACCGTCATGGAAAGCAACCTGTCCATATGCGGCGGCTTTGCCTATGACGTCTCCGACAAGGTACAGGTGAACCTGGGGATCTTCCAGGCCATTTACAGCGAAGAATCGGTAAAGGCGCTTTACTACTCCCCGCTCGACGTCGATGTGAAGATCAACAACCGGGTGACGAGCGTGGGCCTCGGTGTGAATTTCAAGATCTGAAGCTTTCCGGAATCGCGGCGCTGATGCGCCGAACAAGAGAAGGCCCCTCGTAAACAAAGCCGGTGTAAACCTGAACCAGGTTGGCACCGGCTTTCATTTTTTCAAGCGCATCAGCCGGTCCGGATATGCCGCCTGATGCGATGATGCCCAGCCCCGGTGCTTTTTTCCGGATATGACGGACCACCTCGGTGGACCGGTCCCGTAACGGTTCTCCACTCAGCCCTCCTTCCCCTGCCGCACGGATCACGCTGACGGCCGACTGCAGCCCTTCCCGGCTGGTGGTGGTATTGGTGGCCACCACCCCGCTGATCTTATGCTTTTCCAGGATCTCCAATAGCTCATCAAGCTGATCAAAGGAAAGGTCGGGTGCCACCTTAACGAACAGCGGCTTGCCGCCCCGTGCCTGGTTGGCCTGCTGAACTGCCTCCAGGATTCCGGAGAGCGGACCCGCGTCCTGGAGGGAGCGGAGCCCGGGGGTGTTGGGCGAGCTGACGTTGACAACGAAGTAATCCACCTCGTCATACAACGCTTCCAGGCATTCCACGTAATCATGCGCGGCCGCGCCGGGCGCCGTATCCCTGTTCTTGCCGATGTTGCCGCCGATGATTACGCCCGGCCCGGCCCTGCGGCGGCGCAGCCTCGCGGCTGCGGCGGCCGCGCCATCGTTGTTGAAACCCATCCGGTTGACCAGTGCGAGGTCGGCCTTTAGCCTGAACAGTCTTGGCTTCGGATTGCCGGGCTGCGGACGGGGCGTCACCGTCCCTATCTCGATAAAACCAAAACCCAGCAATGACAACTCATCCACATAGGCGGCGTTCTTGTCCATTCCTGCCGCCAGTCCCACCGGCCCCGGGAAGCTAAGCCCCGCCAGCCTGATGGCAGCCCCCTCCCTGCCCCGGTACCGGTTCCTGATCAGCCAGCGAAAAGGTGCAATGGCGCAGGCAGCCTTCAGCAATGTCAGCGTCGCATGATGGGCCCGTTCGGCATCCAGCTGGAATAACAGCGGGCGGATCAGCTGTTTGTACAGCATGCAGCAAAGATAAGTCTTCGTGTGCCGCGGCCTGGCTATTCAAATGAAATTTTCAGCGCAAGGTGGAATACCAACCACGATCGGTTTGGCAACGAACAGCAGCCAGTAAATATGAAATCACCAATCGCGAATCGTTATCCGAAATACCATTTATTTAACCCCGAACAATTATACAAATACCCCTAACATTATATTTAGGCTAGCCTAAATTAATTGCTATATTTGCCCAATGCCTTCGCTCACCGAGGAGAACTACCTCAAGGAAATATGCAAGCTGTCCGGCTCAAAACCCGGTGGTGTCCCCACGACGGCCATCGCAAAGGCGCTGGGGATCCGCGCGGCAACGGTGAGTGACATGTTGCAGCGCCTGTCGCAGAAGAAGCTGATCCGCCATGAAAAATACAAGGGGGTATCCATGACCGAAAAGGGACGGAAGGTAGCCCTGGGTGTCATCCGCAAGCACCGCCTGTGGGAAGCCTTCCTGGTCGAGAAGCTGAAGTTCGGCTGGGACGAAGTCCATCCGATCGCGGAGCAGCTGGAGCATGTGCATTCGGACGAGCTGACACGCCGCCTGGATGAATACCTGGGGTTCCCGCGTACCGATCCGCACGGGGATCCCATCCCCGACGCCCGTGGCCGCATGACAGACGGCAACCTGGTACCGTTGTCGGAAGTAAAACCCGGCACCGCGGGAGTTATCATGGGGGTGGCCGACCATCATGCGGCTTTTCTCAGGTACCTGGAAGAAAACCAGCTCGGGCTCGGCAGCAGGGTGAAAGCCATTGAACGTCTTGGCTACGACGAGTCGATGCATATCCGGGTGAACAACCGCAAACAGATACATATCAGCCTCAAGGTCGCGGCGAACATCCTCCTGCGCAGCGACGGTAAAAAGAAAAGGCCATCCGGCTGAAAAATCTCGTCAGGGCCCCTGAAACTCGACCCCATGAACAAAAGAACATTCCTGCTGATTCCCGTGCTGCTGTCTGCCGTGGCATGCGAAAAGCTGTCACCCCCCGCACCGGCAGATGAGGATGTACTGGACGGCCCGGTGGAAGGACTGACCGGTATACAGCATCAGTTGTTCGTCGAGGGAGACATCGCCTTCAACGACGAGATCTTCCATGCCGGCAACGGACTGGGACCCTATTTTGTCGCCACCTCCTGCGGCAGCTGCCATGCCGGTGACGGGAAGGGCCATCCCTTCAGTACACTGACCAGGTTTGGCCAGAACGACACTACCGGAAACAAGTACCTGCACCTCGGCGGGCCGCAGCTGCAACACCGTGCGTTGCCTGGATTTACACCCGAAACCCTGCCGCCAGGGGCGACCCATGCACGGTTCATGCCGCCCGCTAATACCGGCCTTGGATTCGTCGAACTGATTCCTGAATTGCAGATCCTCGAACGAGCCGACCCTTCCGATAACGATGGGGACGGCATTTCAGGTATCCCGAACTGGCATACCCTGCCGGCCTTCATGTCGCCACGGCCCGGCAGCCTGAATCCTGGCGGAAGGTACCTTTGCCGGTTCGGGAAAAAGGCCAGCGTGTATGACCTGTTCCAGCAGACCGTGACGGCCTATAACCAGGACATCGGCATCACGTCATCCTTCATGCCCGATAATCCGGTCAATCCCCTGGATGGCATACATCCCGTGCCATCCACGGAACCGGAAGTATCCGACGAGGTGATCAATGCCGTGGTGTTTTACCTTCAGACGCTGAAGGTCCCGCCACGCAGGGATGCCGGCGACCCGGAGGTGGTGCGCGGAGAAGCGGTGTTCTTCCAGGCGGGGTGCGAGAAATGCCACCGCCAGTCATTCACGACCGGCTACTCGCCCGTGTCTGCACTTTCATTGCAGGAAATCCAGCCTTACTCCGACTTCCTGCTCCATGACATGGGCGCCGGACTGGATGACGGTTATACGGAAGGTACCGCCGCAACGGCAGAGTGGCGTACCGCACCGCTCTGGGGCCTGGGCCTCGCACCGGATTCGCAGGGCGGACAAATGTTCCTGATGCATGATGGCCGTGCTGCCGGAATCGGGCAGGCCATCGACATGCATGGAGGCGAAGCCGGGGCCAGCCGGCAGGCGTACAGCCAGCTGAACGAAAGCGACCGGCAGGCACTGATCCGATTCCTGGAATCCCTCTGATATGAACCGAAAGGAATTTATCAGGTCATGCGGCATCCTGGTTGCCGGCGCCCAGGCGGGTACACTGTTTGAAGGATGCGCAGGCCTGCAACACTTTGCAGCCGCAGAACAGCAGGGTAACCGGCTGGCCATCCGCCAATCGGAATTCACCTTTATCCGAAAGGAAAAGGAGCACACACGGGAATTTGTAATGGTCCGCCACCCCTCACTCGAATTTCCCGTTTGCGTTTACCGCAACGACCAGACTGGCTATACGGCACTTTCCACCCGCTGCACCCACCGCAGCTGCGAGGTAAAACCCGCCGCCAGCGTGCTCGTCTGCCCCTGCCATGGCAGTGAATTCGATACACGGGGCAGGGTGCTGGGCCCGCCGGCCGACGAGGACCTGTTCATCTATAAAACCACCACGGATGATGCGCACATATATATTTATCTGTAGCCTTTCCCTCCTGTTCACCTGGCTGCCATCGTACGGCCAGGACACTGCCGGCCCGGATTCCGTGGCCGGCCGCATGAACCTGGATGCCATCTATGACCGCCCGGCACTGGACCTGGGCAAGACACCGGTAGCCATCGGCGGGTATGCGGAGTTGAATACCAATTACGAAAACAACGACGGCGTGTCAGAAGGCTGGTCATTTCATATGCGGCGCATGAGCCTGTTCCTGTCCTCCACGGTAGGAAAGCGCATCCGCTTCCTGACCGAGCTGGAGTTCGAGGACGGAACTAAAGAAATAAACCTGGAAACCGCCATCCTTGACATCGAGCTCCACCCGTTGCTTAACCTGCGCGGCGGCGTCCTGCTCAACCCCATCGGTTCGTTCAACCAGAACCATGACGGCCCAAACTGGGAGTTCGTGGACCGGCCGGTCATGGCCACCGAGGTTTTACCCGCCACGTGGAGCAATGCCGGTGCAGGCATTTTTGGCAAATACTATTTCCGGGATTACGCCATTGCCTATGAATGCTATCTCACGAACGGTTTCGATGAAAGGATTATCTCGAATGACTTCAACCGTACACGGCTGGCGTCGACGAAGGAGAACGAAGACCGTTTCGAGGAAACCGCCAATGGCACCACCCTGCTCAACGGGAAGCTGGCATTCAGCAAACGGGGACGCGGCGAGATAGGCCTGTCGTACATGGGTGGTATATACAACAGGTTCGAGCTTGACGGCCTTTCCGTGGACCGGAAGCGGCGTGTCGATGTGCTGGCCGCAGA
>JAHEKC010000162.1 GCA_024638565.1 Bacteroidota bacterium | reverse complement strand
GTTTGACTTTGTTGCGGCGGTGACGTGCCTGGCATCCCGCGTCATGGCCAGATCAAACGCATAACGCAAAACCCGGTCGACTCCCAGGCGGGTAAATACCGACTCCTGAACTACCATTTCGGCCTCGGTCCCGGAATAAAGGCGTCCCCCGATCTCCGAATATTCACCCTCATTGTTCTCGCGCACCACCCAAAAATCAATGTCCTCGGGTCCCCGATCGCGCAGGGGCGATACCATGCCTTTGAACATGCGTACGGGGCGAATATTGATATATTGCTGCATTTGCCGCCTGATGGGTATCAAAAGACCCCAGAGGGAAACGTGATCCGGCACACCGGGAAATCCTACCGCCCCCAGAAAGATTGCGTCATGGTTGCGAAGCTGTTCGATGCCGTCTTCAGGCATCATACGACCGGAAGATTTATAGGTTTCACAGCTCCAGGTAAACTCATTCCATTGGAAATCAATTTCAAACCGCCTCCCGGCGGCCTCGAGCACCCGGATGCCCTCCGGGACCACCTCTTTGCCGATCCCGTCACCGGGAATCACCGCAATTTTGTAACTTGACATACCCATTGTCTCCTCTTTCTCTTTTATCTGACTGCCGATATCCAGTCGCTGTCATCGGTTAATTGATGGAAAAGGTTCAAGGTTCAGGGTTCAAGGTTTATGGTAAAAGCTCACGGCGCAGGGCTCAAGGCATAAAAAAGAATTCGGAAGTTGGAATGCGGAAAAAAAGAAAGGAGTAAGGCACAGGGCCCACGGGCTAAGGTATAAAATCAGACCAATATCCTTATTCAATTCCACATTCCGCATTCCGAAATCCGCATTCGCATTATTCCCCCATGATCGCGGCCGGCCACAGATAGTAGAAGCCGGTTTGGATATGGTTCAATGAACCGGGAAGATCCAGGGAGATAAGTGAGGCCTTGCCGCCACCATATCGGGTGGACGTGTTGTATATGTTATCATCCGGGTATTCGGTGCGCCGATACACCACCACTTTGGCATCTTCGGCAAGTCCGGCCAGCTTTTTGGCCTGGTGTATGGCATTTTCTAAATATCCGATTTCATCCACCAGACCCAGCTCCAGAGCCTCATTGGCCAGATAAACCCGTGCGGTGGAAACCTGGGCAACAATTTCAGGTTCGAGCTGGCGATGCCTGGCCACTAAATCAATGAATCTTATCCCTAACCGATCCGTCAGATCCTGAAATATTTTTTCCTCGGCAGCCGAGGTTTGCCGGAAAGGAGACCCCATATCTTTATCTGGTCCCGATTTATTGACTTCAACGGCCACGCCGATTTTTTGCATGAGACCGGTCACTTTCGGTCGCGCAAAAATGACGCCGATGGACCCCGTAACAGTGGTGGGATGAGCCAGGATATAGTCGGCTGGCAGGGAAATGTAATATCCCCCGGAAGCGGCCACGCCCATCATGGCAACCACCACCTTGGCCCCGGTGCGGTTTTTGAATCCCGCAATCTCACTGTAAAGGATATCGCTGGCAGTTACCGAACCGCCGGGAGAGTCTATTTTTAAAATTACCGCTGTGATCTTTCCATCTTCTTCCGCACGCCGGAGCTGAGAAACAACCTCCTGCACGATGCTGGGCCGGGTGCGGATAAATCCCTCCCTGGGTGAGTTTGATATGATCCCACGAATAGGAACAACCAGAATCTTGGGCTCTGACTTTCCTTCCAGGGTGAACTCTCTGAGTGGATCCGCCTGGCTCGGGAAAAGCCGGATTCTGGGAGCCGTGCAGCCGGTAATAGAAATAAGAATGATCATAAGTGTGGCTGTCAATAATTTTCGCATATCCGTCCGCCCCGGGGGTATGAGTGATATGGGTTCAAAGATTCAGCAAAACATAAGGGGAATGAGTCGGCGTGTCAAGCACCGGCAAGGGTGGGAACTGACTGCCAAACATTTTGCTTGACAGCATGCCAGGGTTAATTTAAAAGGTGTGCATGACGATAACGAATCGCCATAATTTTGGAATGGAAGGATCCTGGTGGTGGCGCAGCATCCTGAAGGAGGCGTGCCCGCCGTA
>JAHEKC010000027.1 GCA_024638565.1 Bacteroidota bacterium | reverse complement strand
GGACCCGCTGATCATGAAAACCCGCAACCTGGCTGAATACATAGATGCATTGCTCGACGCCGACATTCCCAACCTGCAAACCATCAGGCTTGGCACCAAGGCACTTGCCTACTGGCCGTACCGCTTTTACAGCGATCCGGATTCAGACGACCTGCTGCGCCTGTTCGAGCGGGTGATCGCAAAAGGCAAGAACCTTTCCATCATGGCCCATTTCAATCACCCGGTGGAACTATCCACGGAGGGCGTTCGCACCGCCATCAAAAAGATCCGTGCCACCGGCGCACAGATCAGGACCCAGTCGCCCGTCATGCGCAACATCAACGATTCAGCAGAAATATGGGGGGAAATGTGGCGCGAACAGGTGAACCAGAACTGTATACCGTATTACATGTTCGTGGCACGCGATACCGGTGCCCAGGATTACTTCGCTGTCTCCCTGGTGCGGGCCTGGGATATTTTTCGCAACGCATACAAAAGTGTTAGCGGTGTATGCAGGACCGTACGGGGCCCAAGCATGTCCTGTGACCCCGGCAAGGTTCAGATACTGGGCGTGACCGAGATTCCCCAGAATGGCAAAACAGAAAAGGTGATGACGTTCCGCTTTATTCAGGGGCGTGATCCCGATTGGGTGGGACGCCCTTTCTTCGCCCGTTACGATGAAAATGCCATGTGGCTGGATGACCTGAAACCGGCATTCGGGGAAAAGGAATTCTTTTTTACGGAAGGCCTGAAAAACATGTATAAATTGCAGGCCGGAAAAGAAGACGTTACATCACCATAACCCCTGCATGCCTAAGACCGCTGCCCGCTCCGGCGAAAACGGCGCCGGCGAAGCCGAAACTGTCCGTTACCTGAACCCGAATGTCCTGAACCTGGGCGTTTCGGCAACGCTTAAAATCAACGAGCTTTCCAATGAGCTGGTCCGGCAGGGACGGACTGTATACAAGTTCGGACTTGGACAATCTCCTTTCCCGGTTCCTGAAGCGGTGGTGCGCGCGTTGCGGCTTTACGCACCGCAAAAGGACTATCTCCCGGTGAACGGCCTGCCCGCCCTGCGGGAAGCTGTAGCATCCTTTCACAGCAGGAAAGACCTGGTCGATATCTCCCCTGCACATGTCATTGTGGGCCCGGGATCCAAAGAATTGCTTTTCCTGTTGCAGCTCGTCTTCAACGGCGACGTCATTATCCCCGGGCCGGGATGGGTATCCTATCGCCCGCAGGCCAGCATCCTGGGGAAGCGCATCAAGGTCTTGCATACCAGGTTCGAGGAGAAGTGGATGATCACACCCGGGCTGCTTGAAAAAGCCGCGGGCGAAGACACCGGACCGAAGCTGTTAATCCTTAATTATCCGGGCAATCCCGACGGCGTCTCGTACCAGCGCAGCCAGCTAAAGGAGCTGGTGGAGGTGGCACGCAGGCATAACATCTTTATCCTGAGCGATGAGATTTACGGGCAGCTTCACCACAAGGGCAAGCACATTTCTATTGCACGGGACTACCCGGAAGGCACCATCATCAGCAGCGGCCTGTCCAAATGGTGCGGCGCCGGTGGCTGGCGCCTGGGAACGTTTTCGTTTCCGCCGGACCTGAAGTGGCTGATGGATGCCATGTCGGTCGTGGCCAGCGAAACTTACACTTCCGTGAGTGCGCCCATCCAGTATGCCGCCGTGCAGGCCTTTTCCGCCGATGCAGAACTGGAGAATTACCTCTGGCATGCACGCCGCATCCTGTCGCTTCTCGGTAACCAGATTACGGACATGTTGCTGGGTGCCGGTGTAAAGCTGCACAAGCCGGAGGGCGCTTTTTACCTGTTTCTTGATTTCACTGAACTTGCCGATAAGCTGGCAGGACGAAAGATCACCACTCCTGAAGAGTTATGCAGCCGCTTGCTGGATGAAACCGGCGTGGCCCTCCTGCCCGGATCCGTGTTCAACCGGCCACCGGGGGACATGACGGCACGGCTCGCCTATGTCGATTTCGATGGCGCACGCGCTTTGGCAGCCAGCGTAAACACCCCGCTGCACGAACCACTGCCCGATGATTTCATTTCGCACTATTGCAGGAAAGTGATCAAGGGCACTGAGAAGATGGTGGAGTGGCTTCGCTGATCCGCCCACCCAGAACATTTAACTGATGAGTACCACCCTGCAGGCCAACTTCCAGCCTTATATCGCCGACGGTCTGTTCGACGAAGCCTTTGACCAGGCAGGCAGGATCCGTAACACCTATGCCGCCTTCGGCGATTCGTTCAACCTGCTGGCACAGGCCAAGATCCGAGAGATGCAGTATGCCACGGTGAAAGCGCAACTGGCTACCGGCATGACATTTAATGTTTATGACGAAGGTGTAAACAAGGAGCGCATCCTTCCCATTGACATCATTCCGCGGATCATCAGTGCCGCGGACTGGGAATTGATCGAAAAGGGGCTGCACCAGCGGATCACGGCGCTGAACCTGTTCATTGATGACATATACCACGATCAGAAGATCATAGCGGACAAGGTGCTGCCTGCGGAGGTCATCCGTTCCTGCCCCAATTTCCTGGAGCCCTGTGTGGGGTTGAATCCGCCACATGGCATCTGGTGTCATGTCACCGGTACCGATATCATCCGGAATAATGACGGGAAGTACTATGTGCTCGAAGATAACCTGCGGGTGCCTTCCGGTGTGTCTTACCTGTTAGAAAACCGGGAGCTGCTGAAGCGCAACTTCCCCGACTTGTTTGAAACGCTGAATGTCCGGCCGGTCTACGATTACACCCACCACTTCATGGAGCTGCTGCGGGAAATGTCGCCGCGGCCGCACCCGCATGTCGTCCTCCTGACACCCGGCATCTACAACTCAGCCTACTTTGAGCACAGCTACCTGGCCCGTGACATGGGCATCGAGCTGGTGGAGGGCCGCGACCTGGTCGTCCGTGACGATTGCGTGTATACCCTCACCACATCCGGCCTCAAACAGGTGGATGTGATTTACCGCCGGGTGGACGACATCTTCCTCGATCCCTCCGCATTCAGGCGCGACTCCCTGCTTGGAGTCCCGGGGCTGTTCGAGGCATACAGGAAAGGCAATGTGGCGCTGGTTAACGCGCCGGGGACGGGCATTGCGGATGACAAGGTGATCTATGCGTATGCACCTGAAATCATAAAATATTACCTGGACCAGGACCCGATCCTTCCCAATGTACCCACATATGTCTGCGACAGGCCGCGGGACATGGATCATGTGCTGAACAATATCGAGGAGCTGGTGGTGAAGGAAGCCAATGCCAGCGGCGGTTACGGAATGCTCATCGGGCCGCAGGCCACGAAGAAATCCTGTGAAGATTTCAGGAAACGAATCAAGGCGGATCCGCGCAACTACATTGCACAGCCCGTCATCAACCTGTCAACCGTCCCGACACTGGCAAGCGGACGCATCGAACCCCGGCATGTGGACCTGCGACCGTTCATCCTGTACGGCCGGAACCTTAAGGTGATTCCCGGAGGCCTCACACGGGTGGCGTTACGCAAGGGTTCGCTGGTGGTGAACAGTTCCCAGGGCGGCGGGAGCAAGGATACCTGGGTGCTGGGATGAACGAAGCGGCTGCGGCCCTATGCCCCGTTCCGGAATATATACATACACCAGGACATGGAGCCTTGAACCTCGAACGAACATCATTTGCAAGCCAAATCTTTAACCATTTAGCAGAAAAACGCTATCCTGATCCATGCTCTCGCGCGTAGCCGATTCGATTTACTGGATGAACCGTTACATTGAACGGGCGGAGAATTATGCCCGGTTCATTAACGTGAATTTTACCCTTGCACTTGACATGCCCATGGGCAAGGAGGAGCAATGGGAACCCCTGCTGGAGATTACCGAGGACATCCTTTACTTCCGGAAGAAGTACGACACGGTCGACAAGGAAAAAGTGATTGATTTCCTGGCTTTCGACACGGACAACCCCAATTCCATTTATTCATGCATCGCCCATGCGCGTGAAAACGCACGCACCGTTCGCGAGAATATCAGTACGGAAATGTGGGAACAGGTGAACAGCCTGTACCTGCTCATGCGGGAGCCCAAGTTCGGCAGTGGCATCATGACCAGGGAACCCATGTTGTTTTTCCGGGAGGTCATTTCAGGCATCCAGTCGTTCCGCGGCATCACCGCTTCAACGATTTCCCGTTCGGATGCATGGCATTTCGGCCGGCTGGGCCTTTTTCTCGAACGCGCTGATAAAACCTCCAGGCTGGTGGATGTGAAATATCATATCCTGCTGCCGTCCGCTGAAGATGTGGGTTCGACCCTTGACCTGTTGCAGTGGGCCGCACTGCTGAAATCAGTCAGCGCCTATTCCGTCTGCCGGCGTAAATACGGTTACATCTCTCCCAACCATGTGATCGAACTGCTGATCCTCGACCGCCGCTTTCCCCGTTCCATCTACTTCTGTATCAAAGAAGCCTTCCTGAGCATGCGTGAAGTTTCCGGCAATAGCGACGGCAATTCCTACAACATTGCGGAAAAACTTATGGGGTCCATGCATACGCAACTTGAATATACTGATATACAGGGTGTTATAAAAGACGGGGTGCATGAATACCTGGACCGGATCCAGGTGGACATCATGAATATTTCTGATGCTATATTTGCTTCCTTTTTTGCACACAGCAATATAGACAAATGACCTATTGCCTTGGGATTAAAACCCGGAAGAGCCTGATCGGAATAGCCGATACACGTATCACCTCCGGAAACCAGACAACCTTTGCCAAGAAGATATCTGTACACCAGCACGAGCAGAACTCCTTATTCGTCATGACCTCCGGGCTGCGCTCTGTCCGTGATAAGGCGCTGACTTATTTTGACGAGGTATTGGAGGAAACGGACAAGCCGTTTAACAAACTGTACAAGGCGGTCAATGCACTGGCTGAACAGTTACGCAGGGTGGCGGCGGAAGACAAGAAATCACTCCAGGAATCAGGCTTGGATTTCAACCTGCACGCCATCGTGGGCGGACAATTGCGCGACGACCCTGAACACAAGTTGTACCTGCTTTACCCGGAGGGGAACTGGGTCGAATCCAGCCTGGCCACCCCGTTTTTTATCATCGGGAATACCGGGTACGGAAAGCCGATCCTGCACCGGGTGGTGACACCTGACTCGACCACGGAATTTGCACTCAAGGCCGGCTTTATTTCCTTTGATGCCACGCGCCTGAGCACCAATGACGTGGGGTTTCCCATTGATGTCCTGGTATACAACCAGAACAGCTTCAACATGGAGGTTCAACGGTTCGAACGTGATGAATTTGCAGGTATTTCCAAAACCTGGAACGAGAGCATAGTGGACACCATCCATGCCATTGACGGGCAATGGATCAACAAGGTCAGGGGAGATGGCGACAAGCAGCAATGAACCTGCGTATTGTACATAAGACCGAGTATATATTCGATGCACCCGTCCTGCTCGATCCTCATGTGCTGCGGCTTAAGCCCATGCACCTCGATCATCAGCAGCTGAGGTCCTTTCACCTCAAGGTTCATCCCGGACCTGCCGGTCTGAACGAAGAGCTTGATCCTGAAGGAAACGTGGTATACTTCGCATGGTTCAACCGGGAGACCCGCCGGCTGCGCATCATTTCAGAGGTGGAGATCGAGACCAGGAAGTTCAACCGTTACAATTATATCATTTACCCGTTCAGGTCGGCGCGCCTTCCCGTTTACTACCGGCCAGAAGACCGCAAGGTGCTCACCAATTACCTGGTACCGGTTGTCGATCATTCAGAAATGAAACGATTCGTCAGCCAGACCGCATCCAGGTACCGCGACAGCCTGGCTTCGTTCATCGATGCCTTGTTCTATGAACTGGGATCATTTGTCGAGCAGGGAATCCGCAAGACCGGGCGCGTACTCAGCCCTGTGGTCACGTTTCGCAAGCAGCGCGGCTCCTGCCGCGACCTCGCCTGGCTGGCCATCGCACTGTTCCGGCTGAAAGGCGTTGCGGCACGGTTTGTAAGCGGGTACATGTACGACCCTTCCCTGGAAGGCCATGAGCTGCATGCATGGACGGAAGTTTATATCCCGGGGTATGGCTGGCGGGGCTATGATCCGTCATCCGGCCTTGCAGTGAATGAAAACTATATTTCAGTAGCCGCGAGTGCCTTTCCGGAGCATACCCTTCCCGTTAGCGGCGTGTACCGGGGTGCGGCAGCATCCGAGCTTACCGCTCAAGTGCAGATCGAGAAGCTGGCTTAATACACACGGCTGTTGCAGCCTGGCGATGATTTTCGCCTGCCGTGACGAACGTTGACCGGGGAACCGCGTATTACAAATCAACCACTTCATACCATTCCTTTCCATCCGCCGCTGCCGGCCTGAAGCAGGTATCATCAACCCTGATCAGGGTCTCCCCCTGCGCTTCCACTTCCTCATAGCCTTCAGGCAGCGTATCCACTTGCGCCCCTGCAGGCGCACGCACCACTTTATACCCACTACCCGACCTGGCGTAAAATGTTCCGTAGTAGTAGAAATAGGATATACCCCGTACGACCATAAGGCGTCGTGATTCGGGCAGCACGTTCACACGGATGCCCACGGGGGGGGTCACGACGATAAAGGCACTTCCCACGGGCTTGTAGAATATCCCGCCATGGAACCGGTAGCTTGTGCGTTTATGCGCGATGACGATCGCCTGCGGCGGGACAACTGCCACCCGGGTGCGCAGGCGCGGGCATTTCTGGTAAGTCCGCACCTTGAACGCTTTTTTATGGCGGTGGTGCACGGCTGCATGTCTTTCATGCTGGTGGTGCTGGGCCCGGGCGCTGCCTGGATGGAATGCCGTGGCAAGAATCACCAGGATCATGGTCCGCCCTGTGGCGGAAAGGCTGAACATTGAACGCATAATTGATTGAGATTTTGTTTGGATATGTAATATGACCCGTGATGGGGTCACCCGTTTAATCCCCGCTGCGGGCACCTGGGCATACTTCATTTAAAATCCATTTTCCATGATGCCGGATGTTCATTCGCGCTTGGTTACCTTTGTTTCCGTCCATTTATCGCCGCAGCCCCCTGTATGCAACGCCTTTTCAGTGAGAAGAACAAGTTTGGCACTGCGCCGGTATTCCTGACGGCCATTTCCACCATACTGGGGGCCATCATGTTCCTGCGTTTTGGCTATGCCGTGGGAAGTGTGGGCTTTGCCGGTGCCGTAGCCATCATCCTGATCGGTCACCTGGTCACGGTACCCACGGCGATGGCCATTGCAGAGATTGCCACAAATCAAAAGGTGGAAGGAGGGGGTGAATACTATATCATCTCACGGTCATTCGGACTTACCATCGGATCCGCCATCGGCATCGCCTTGTACCTTTCACAAGCCATCAGCGTGGCATTTTACATCATTGCCTTTGCCCAGGCATTCGAACCAGTTATTGAATATGCCTGGACACAATTTGGCATCTCGCTGCACGACAAACGCTGGTTCAGCATTCCCACCGTGCTGCTGCTTGGACTCCTCATGCTATACCGCGGCGCTGCACTGGGCATGAAAGCCCTTTATGTCGTCGTTGGTGTGCTGGCGGTTTCCATCATCATGTTTTTCATGGGAGAAACCGGTTACCAAACCGGTTTCAACTTCGAGATGATGACCAATACGATATCCGGACACGATAACTTCTTCTATGTGTTTGCCATCTGCTTTCCTGCATTTACAGGAATGACGGCAGGCGTGGGCCTTTCCGGCGACCTGAAAGATCCCAAGAAGTCCATCCCGTTGGGTACGCTGGCCGCCACAGGATTCGGCATGGTCGTCTATATCTTCATTGCCTGGAAGCTCGCGGTAAGCGCCACGCCGCAGGAACTTGTGTCCGACCAGATGATCATGAGCAAGATCGCTGTCTGGTGGCCCATTATTCCAATCGGGCTTGCCTGCGCAACCATTTCGTCGGCCATCGGGTCGATCCTGGTGGCCCCGCGCACCCTGCAGGCCATCGCGGGCGATGATATCTCCCCGTCGCGGCACCTGAACTACTGGCTCAAGAAAGGCCGGGGTCATTCACGCGAACCGTTCAATGCCACACTGGTCACGATCGTGGTTGCCTTCATCTTCGTAATAATCGGGGATGTGAATTTCGTGGCCGAGATCATCACCATGTTCTTCATGGTCACTTATGGCACGCTGTGCCTGATCTCCTTCCTGCAACATTTTGCCGCCGATCCCTCCTACCGTCCCGCGTTCCGTTCCCGATGGTACATTTCGCTGGTTGGATCGCTCATGTGCCTCTGGCTCATGTTTAGGATCAATACGCCATATGCGTTTCTCTCCGTCTTTATCATGGTGGGCCTGTATTTCGCAATACGGTACCAGCGCAAGGACCAGGCTGCCCTTGCCCATATCTTCCAGGGCGTCATCTTCCAGCTTAGCCGCACGATACAGGTGTTCCTGCAGAAAGCCAGCAAGGAAAATATTGAAAAGCAATGGCGGCCATCTATCGTATGCGTTTCGAGCGCCTCATTCGAACGGTTTGCTGCTTTCGACCTGCTCAAGTGGATTTCGCACCGGTACGGCTTCGGCACCTATATCCACCTTATCGAGGGATTGCTGAGCAGGCAGACGAATGAGGAGGCCAGGCAGTGCCAGAAGCGGCTGATCAAGCTAGCCGACCAGAGCCACAGCAACGTATTCATTGATACGCTCATCAGCCCCAGCTTCACCTCTGCTGTGGCGCAGATTATCCAGCTACCGGGTATTTCCGGCAAGGAGAACAACCTCATCCTGCTGGAGCTCTCCAAGAAGGAGCCCGAGAAGATCGGACGCATTGTGGAAAATTACCCGCTTATGCGCGCGGCCGAATTCGACATCTGTACACTGGTCAGTTCGTCACGCGGATTCGGGTACAAGCAGGAAATCCATATCTGGATCACTTCGTCGGATTACGCGAATGCCAACCTGATGATCCTGCTTGGATACATCATCCTGGGTCACCCGGAATGGAATGATGGCCATATCAAGATATTTGCGGTGTATCCCGAAGCCGACATGGAAAAACGAAAGGAGCAGCTGGAGGAAAAGATCCTGGCGGGCCGGCTGCCCATTGCCCCGGGCAACGTAAAGGTTATTTCCCAGAAAGAAGTGGGCAATATTAAGGGCATCATCAACGAAACCTCGGCCGAAGCAGACCTCACCGTCGTGGGCATGCGAAGTGAATTCATATCCGACTCCGGCGAGGAGCTTTTTACCGGGTACGACAAGGTAGGCAGCATGCTGTTCGTGAACTCGACGCACGAGAAGGAGATCAAGTAGGTCAGCCTTTGAACTGGTCGTGTAATGTCTGAAAGCGCAACAGGCAGGTGTTTCCCAACAAGCGGCAGCAGGCGGTGGCAGCGGCCGTCAATTCGCGAATGCCGACGCTTCGGCTGCGAAGGCCGGCATCCCGACATCCGGCAGTTGTGGGAGCGTCGGGAGGCTGAACTTATTCGAACCAGGTCTTGTAAAAAGTATAGTTCTTCGCAATCCGTTCGTTCATATCCCTGAAAAGCTCGGGGCCTACTTCCTTGACTTTTTTCGCGGGCACCCCGGCATAGACGCTGCCTGCCTCCACACGCGTTTTCTCCAGCACCACGGCACCTGCCGCAACCAGCGAGTTGGCTTCCACCACGGCATGGTCCATGACAATGGCTCCCATACCCACGAGCACATTGTCTTCCAGCGTACACCCGTGAACGATGGCATTGTGGCCGATGGATACATTGTTCCCGATAACCGTGGGCGCTTTCTGGTAGGTACAGTGGATTACCGCGCCGTCCTGTACGTTGACGCGGTGCCCCATGGTGATGGAATGCACGTCGCCCCTGACCACCGCATTGAACCAGATACTGCATTCGTCCCCCATGACGACCTCGCCCACCACGGTGGCATTTTCCGCGATAAAGCAGGCCTTTCCGAAAACCGGCTTAATTCCTTTTACGGGGAGAATCAATGGCATATGCACATGCTTTGAGCCCTTCAAACCTAATTCATTTTAGCATACCTGCGCTTCATCAGGACCACACATTATTTTATTATTTTTATCCATTCATAGCCATGCCGTATCGCTTTTTATTGCTTATCACCTGCACCGCTTTGTTATCAGGTTCCTGCAGGAAAACGGATTCATTTCCGATCGAACCACGAATCGAATTCAAGGAACTGGTGAAATCCACCGATTTTTTCGGGGTAGATACTTCTGTCACCCTGACGCTCACCTTTACGGACGGGGACGGCGACCTGGGGCTGAGAGAAAGCGATACCCTTCCGCCTTTCAACCCGGGCAGTGAGTTCTACTATAACTTTTTCCTTAAATGGTTCAAGAAGGAAAACGGCGTATTCAACGAACTGCCGCTTGCTATTCCGCAGAACCAGCGCATCCCGTTCATCGTCAACCACAGCAATAACAAGGCTATTTCCGGTGAACTGATCCTTGATGTCGAATTCGCGGGATTGCCTGCCGATAACGACACCTTCCGGTACGAGACTTACATCATCGACCGGGCGTTGAACAAAAGCAACCTGGTGGTAACCGGCGAGGTGATCCTCAAGACTCAGTAGTTGAACACGAATCCGTTGGGCGCAATCCCCGTCCTGGCGGAATCGATCAGCGTGCCATTGGATTCGTATCGCATCACGTAACCGGCCTGCGTAAACGACGGCACATGACCGCCGTAAATCCATTCCTTGTCAGGATCCACTCCCAGCCCGTAAAAATTCCGGCTTACCAGCGGCGCACCCGGCAACGCGGGATCTGAAATGCCATGGCGGTATACCATCCCTTCGTACCCGCTGCTGCCCATCAGGTAGTACAGCCTGTCGCCCACATCGTTGATGGCGAGTTTCAGCGGATGGTCGGCCATCCCCATGGGGAACATCGCCTCCACCATATCCGTTGCCGGGTCGATCCGGTACAGGCTGCCCGGAAGGTCATCGGCGGTGCCGCCCGTGAAATCCGGACCTGTATCTCCGCCACAGAGCACCCACAGCTTGCCGTCCTTATCGAGCACCAGGCTGTTGGGGTTGTAGCCGACCGGGATTGTCTTCAATACGGTATCCGCTGATGCGTCAATAACCGTAAGCGTACTGTCATCGCCGAACCCGCCTGAATTGGCGACATATACCTTGTTTCCCGATTTGATCATTTGCTCCGGCCCTGAGCCGGTGGGTATGATACCGGTAACGGCATACGGGGAGCCTGTCACCACGCGGATCGAGTTCCCGCCCCAGTCGCTTACGTAGAACTTGGCCGGTGCGGCCCGGACAAGGTAACGTGGACTGCTGAATCCGTTGATGATATCCAGGCTTTCCAGGTTATCAGCCCGCACCACCTCCACCTTCTGGCTGTTATTGACCACGATGAATACCTTGTCGTCAATTCTGATGAGCGACTGTACCACATCTCCCAGCGGCCTCAGGTTGGCACTGTAAAACATATCCTGCAGTACGCGGTTTCGGTTCAGGTCATAGTAGCCTATGGACCCGTTCCCGTTTCCGAATGAACCCTCATTCGTGATGAAAAGGCCATAAATGTTCCCGATGACAAGCGGTTCGCCAATCACGGTATTTTCTTCCTCGTTTTCTTCGCATCCCCAAATCATGGCAGCGGCCAGGAGCAGGGCCAGGAATCTCTTTTGTATCATGGTGTTTTGATTTGTCTGTATTTTATCAGGATACCCGCACGGTAATAAATGCCGGGTTCAGGCCTGTTGGGGATGACCTGGTATGCTGCATCACCCAGGTTTCCCACACTGATGTACGGCTCGTAAAGCAGCGAACCGCGGGTGAACCGTAATCGCAGGGTGGCACCTGCGAGCGTATAGGGGTCCAATGACGCTGTATGGTCATCGGTGGTAAATCGCCGCCCTGTATGCTGCACGGAAACACGGCCGGTAACCGGCCCGCGCGCAACCTGCAGCGCAGCGGAAGCGGAATGGCGCGGCATATACACCAGCTGCTTCCCTTTCAATCCGGCGGATTCATGATTGCCCGTGCGGGTCGACAGGGTGAAGCTGTACCGGCTTTCGATCGTGAATCGTGTTTTTCCTTTTTGTAAACGGTAGCGGAACATGTGTTCCACTCCCCGTGCAAATACCTCGCTGAGATTAAATGCCGCATAATAACCTGCCGGTGAAGGCCGCCATTGAATCCAGTTGGTGATCAGCTTGGCAAAGCCCGTCTGCACCCATTCGAACCCGTTACCTGTTTCGGCCCGGTAGCCCGCCTGGCCTGCCCAGGCGGATTCGGGCAGGAGACCGGCATCGCCGCCGGGAATCCAGTACAGGTCGTTCATGGAGGGAAAGCTGTGAAACCGGCCCCCGGAAGCGAACAGGGTAAGCCGGCCACTGCCCGGCTTCCATTCCAGCCCGGCAGACGGGGCCACCGGCGAGGAAGCCTCCCGCCGCCAGGCCTGCTGCAACGTTCCCCGCAGGACCAGGTTGCCCACCATGAACTTCCCTTCCGCAAAAGCGGAAATTCGTTCATCCGTTGTCGCCGCGGCATATTCAGCCACCCGCGGATCGTGATGAGAAAGGTATAGTCCAGACCGGATGGAAAGCCGCGATGTCCATGCATGACGGTAAAGGGCATGCAGGTGGTAACTCCTGATGTTGTATTGCGCATCGATGCCGTAAATCGAGTCCTCGAAATGCTGGCGTTCATCGAACCATGCAGCCCTCACTGTAAGGGATGATCTCCTGAATATCTTTTCCATGGATAGGAACATGCGCAAAATACTATCCTGCTGTTCCGCACCGCTTTCCGGCACTGTCAGGATGGCCGGGATCTCCCGGTCCATTACCTGGTACCAAAGCCCTGCCGTGAACGCCATATTGTTGCGTAGCCGAACGTGAAAGTACTGGTTGATCCCGGTATGCCGGTGCCTGGCATGTTCCTGTTTTTCTTCGGGGCTTCCGGGCAGCGCCAGGTTGGCAAACGGGAAATTGTTCCGGCTGTGTTCGTACAACAGGCGGGTGGAGGAGGACACCCTGCCTCCTGCCATTTCGATTGCAGGCATGATCCGCAAATGTCCGAAGCTCCCTGTTTCAGCGAGCAGTCCCGCCGAGATGCCTTGCCGGTATCCGGGCCTGTAGTCCAGGAGCAGGCTTCCGCCGATGGCAGGGGAAGCGAACGAGGAGGTGGGCCCGTACACCAGGGCAAGCCGGTCTGCAAATCCCACCGGGATCAGTCTCACATCAGCAAGGCCCAGGGTGGGTGAGTTGATGTCGAAGCCGTTCCACTGGATGGACGTATGGCGTGCCGCGGTGCCACGCATTGATACCGTGGCTGAACCTGCAAGTCCGTAGGACCTGACGGAAATGTTCTGTGCTTCAAGAAGCCGGTCCAGGCTCCCGCCGGCGAATTCAGATTGGGTGGCTGAATCGATGGTATATTGATAAATGCCTGAGGCCGCCAGCGGCTCCGGATGGTCAGAAACGACCACCGTGCCAAGTGCCACCGTATCGTGCTGGCCGTGCATGCTGAATGGCGTCCCTGTAAGGAACAGCGGTGCCAGGCAACACAGGCGCAGGGCTTTGATACGGATATTCATCACGAAGGTCACAAGGGGCGGAACCGCGGCTTTTCCTCCGAAAGCGGTGCGGCACCATGGACGGCAGGTCTTCTGACTTACTCACCTTTCACGCCTTCCCGCCCCTTGATACCGGGGCAGTGGCGAGGGATGCGAAAGGTCGAATCCGAGCTTACAGCAGCGGGGACTGTTCCCGATTCCCGGCCATTAACCTGCCGGTCACGGAATTCCCTTTTGATTCCTTGCGGAAACCGTCTGTAGAACAAAGATAGCAATTAGCCCGCCAGCCCGTTCAGGACCTCCCTAACGGCAGGCTCCAGGAGGTCGCCCCGCGGATGCTCAAATCCGGAATGCCCTTCCGCGTGCCGCAATGCACGTGCAAGGTTAAACTGATCCTGGGTTTCGAAGCCGGCCATGCGTTGATCCGAATACTGACAGGCCAGGTATTCCTGCTCCGTCTGGCCCGGGGTCGGGATGAAAACAGCCTTTTTGCCCAGTCGTGCAAGGTCCATGACCGTGGAATAGCCGGGCCGCGAGACCACGATACCGGCCCCCCTGACAAGGGCCTCAAGTCTGCCGGACGGCAGCCAGTTATACACGGTCAGGTCCCCATCCCGTTCCTTCTCCGGCGGACCGTCCACCACTCCCCGGACGAGCACTGACTTCTGTTTTAGTTTCCGCATCTGGTCCCGCAGCAAATCCTCCAGCAATGTACGCTGCGGCTCCGGACCTGAACAGACAGCCAGTATGTCGCAGGGGTCCGCTGGGCTTTCCCCGGAAAAGCGCGATAGCGGCCCTACATACAGACCGTGCGCCGGCGCGGGATGCGAAAGGTCGCCTGAGAGGCCGGGTGCCACGGGCAGGTCCGGAATCCAAACCGCATCGAATCTCGAACGCATCCTCCGGTTCAGCCGGCGCACGATCCCGCCTGCCCATCGCAGCGATGCCGGGATCCTTATATGCACCTGGTGAGTTAACAGGATAGACCGGATACCCGGAACGTAACAACCATACCTGTTATCGGAGATGATGACCTGCACCCGTTCACGCGCCGCAATTTTCCGGACAGCGTGGTGCTCTGCACGGATGGCAGACAGGATTCCGGGCGAAGACCTGAGCATATGCATGGCCATGGAGCCCCTGGCCGGGTAACTGATCCCGTAGCCCGGAAGCTCGAAGCACCGCAAGTCGGGGTATGCCTGTCTCAGAAATCGGAGCGGGGCCCCGTCACTTGCAATCATCACGTCGGCACCCCGTGCACGAAATGCATCAATTACGGGCATGCACCGGGTGGCATGTCCCAGCCCCCAGTTGAGGGGTGCGACAAGCACCCTGCATTCCGGACTTGCGTGCATGCGTCACAAAATACCAAACCCAGCCAGATTTCACAGTTATGTAACTTGGCGCTTGGTCACCGGAAACGATGGGTAAGAACAAGCTTAAGCGATGGGCGGAAATGGAGACGTTCCCGCATGTGATCCAGCCCAATGTGGACTACCATGGATCGGATTGGGAATTCAAGGGCCGCTGGAATGAAAAAGTATTTGGCAGCAACAAGGACCAGCCGCTGGTGCTGGAGCTGGGCTGCGGGCGCGGGGAATATACCGTTCAGCTTGCGCGCCGCTACCCGGAAATGAACTTCATTGGCGTAGACATCAAGGGCGCACGCATCTGGCGGGGGGCCAAAACAGCACGTGAAGAAGGGCTTACCAACGTGGCTTTCCTGCGCATACGCATCGAATTCATCAATAAGTTTTTTGCGCCCGGTGAGGTGTCGCAGGTATGGATCACCTTTCCCGATCCCCAGCCAAGGGACAGCAAGGAGAACAAACGGCTGACCTCACCCTGGTTCCTGGCACACTACATGCGCATGCTCAGGCCCGGTGGCCTGATCCGGCTGAAAACCGATGCCCGGGCCCTGTACGACTATTCGCTTGAAACGGTTCAAAAGCTGCCGGGACGGATGATCGAATTCACCGCCGACCTTTATGGTGCCGGCGGGCTCCACCCGGACCAGGCCATCAAGACCAAGTATGAATCGGCATTTCTCGCCGAAGGAAAAAAAATATGTTACTTGTGCTACGCCGTCGCCGGTCCGGATTTAAATGCATCGGATTAAACCAATGGCCGTACTTAATGACGAGTTCTTTATGCGCGCCGCCCTGCAGGAGGCGGAAAAGGCCCGTGATGCCGACGAGGTCCCTGTGGGTGCGGTGGTGGTTTGCCGGGAGAAGATCATCGCACGCGCGCACAACATGACCGAGAAGCTGACCGATGTCACCGCCCACGCGGAAATGATCGCTTTCACGGCGGCCAGCCATTTTCTCAACTCAAAGTTCCTGGAAGAATGCACGCTTTATGTGACCCTTGAACCATGCATGATGTGTGCCGGTGCGTCCTACTGGACACGGATTCCCCGTATCATTTACGGGGCTGATGATGAAAAAAGAGGGTTTACCCGAACGGGCGCACACGTCCTGCATCCTTCCACCACATGCCTTGCGGGCGTGCTGCGTGAGGAATGCGCAGATTTACTTACGCGGTATTTTCGGGGAAAGAGGGAGTGAACACTGCCTTTTCAAACTTTGGAAGTTTGAAAAAGTTTTGCCGGTCACACCTCGATAATGCAACCGTTCAACCGGTTTACTACCGCGGACCGCTGCCTACACGTGAATCGCTTCCAGAACCTGTTCCGTCAACGGTTTGTTGAGGAACCGGTAAACGAAGGGATTTTTGTTGGCCCGGTTCAGGTCCTTGAAACTGTCAGATGTTGAAAGCATGATGATCCGGACGCGGTCACGGATTTCCTTCGGCATTACAGCGAATTCATCCAGGAACTGGAACCCGTCCATTTTCGGCATGATAATATCGAGGAAGATGACCTCGGGCAGCTGGTCGGGATTTTCATTGCGCAGGTAATCCAGCGCATCAAATCCTGATTCGAATACTTCGACGTTCTCGGCGAACTTTTGAGTCTCGATCAGTTTTTTATTGACCAGGTTGTCCACCGGGTTGTCATCCAGGAGAAGGACCCGGGCATAGCGGAAGCCGGTGGTGGTGGTTTGGGTGGTTGCAGGGTTGTGCTTTTCCATCAATACTTTCTTACGCAACACCCTGAAAAAGTTACGGCTAAAAATAAAAAATCACGCCCCGGCGAGTGCCGGGGACGTGATCAAACCAAACCATGAAACCTGTATCTTAATTGAGCTTTGCCAGCGTCACTTTTTCTTTTGTTTTTTCCGTGTATTCGATCAGGTAGGCGTAAATTCCTATGTAACCGGCCTCCGGGAAGGGTACCACGGTGCACTTTACCGTGACGTCGTCCATTTTCACCTCTATATCAGGGGATTGCGTAGTATTGATCGCCGAGTAGATACCCGGGTGCTGTTCGAGAACGGCCATGGGCACACGATCTTGCTTGCAGTTCCACTGCTTGAGCATGGGCTGGGCCGGCTCATTCGAATAGATCACGTTGAAGTTGTAATCCAGTTTCAGTACGGGAAAGATGACTTCCTCTTTTTTTGTCGTTTTCATTGTCTGATTGTAGCGTTTGTATTTGCCGGATACAGTTTCACATTTGATGCCAAAGCTGTTTCCGTATGGGCAGCCATAGTGTAAGGTACCGGGCCCCTGCCGTGCGGAAATGGCCCCCGGATGTCCACAACGGTCGAAAAACCGGTATTTACGAAAATTTAAACCTGAAAGGAATTTACTTGTTTAGGTGTTAAATTTGCGAACCAATCCAAAAATCACCTGTCATGCCATACCCTGAAGCACTATGCGCGCCGATGCGCGACGACCTGACCTCCGCCGGATTTGAAGAATTACGTACCCCCGAGGAGGCTGACCAGGCCATTTCCAACAGCAAGGGCACCCTGCTGCTGATGATCAACTCTGTATGCGGCTGTGCCGCCGGTGCCGCCCGTCCCGGCGTGAAAGCCTCCCTTTCCGGCACCCGGAAGCCCGACCGGCTGGTCACCGTTTTCGCCGGCCAGGACCTGGAGGCCACCCAGACGGCCCGGAAGTATACCGCCCCCTACCCGCCCAGCTCACCCAGTATCGCCCTTTTCAAGGAGGGCAAGCTGGTGCACTTCATCGAACGCCTTAATATTGAAGGGCGCTCCGCGGAAATGATCGCCGAAAACCTGTCGGCGGCATACGAAGAGTTCTGCTGAGGTTATAGTTTAAGGTTACACGACCTCGAACTTCCCTGAAGCTGAAATGCTACTGCGGAATCCTGGTGCCCGCGTTAAAAGTTTGCAGCATCAGAATTTCTCTTCAGGGCGGGCGAACCGGGAACCGTAAAACCCAGCCCGAACGCCGCAGGCGGGTCGAACCGCGAACTTTTCACTCCTTATAAAACAGCCATTTCCACAATTCGCGGTAGGTGACCTTTTTCCCGTACATCAGGATGCCGGTCCGGTAGATGCGCGCCGCCAGCCAGGTAGTGAAGATAAAACCTGCAACCAGCGCGGCCATTGAAAGCAGTAAATCGGTCAGCGGCGGATCGAACGGCATGCGCACCATCATGACCACGGGCGAGGTGAAAGGGATAATGGAAAACCAGTACCCGAGCTCGCTTTCCGGGTTTGTCATCACGATGGTGGAAACGACATACGCGAAAATAAGCGGCACCATAACCGGCAGCATGAACTGCTGGGTGTCCGTTTCACTGTCCACTGCGGCCCCTATCGCCGCGAACATGGCTGAATAAAGCAGGTATCCGCCCAGGAAGAAAAACACGAACGTCAGCAGCAATTTTACCAGGTTAAGCGACGAGAGGGCCTTCAGGATTTCCGGCTCTCCTGTCTTTTCAAGCCCTGTTTCCATGCCCGGTCGTTGCGGCATCTTTTCAAGTTGTTCTTTCTGGATCTCTGTCAGGTCCGACCGGTCCACCATGACAGCACTCACAACCGTGGTCACGGCAAAGGTGAGCACAACCCAGATGAGGAACTGCGTCAGGCCCACCAGGGCGATACCCACGATCTTGCCCATCATCAGATGGAACGGGCGCACGGTTGAAATCAGCACCTCCACGATCCGGTTGGTCTTTTCCTCCATGACCCCACGCATGACCTGCACACCATATAAAAGCACAAACAGGTAAATAAGCAATCCGCCCACGAATCCCACCCCTGCTGTGATGCCGGCGGAAAATTCCCGGTCTTCACCCGTGGTTGAAACCGGCTTCTGAACCAGGCTTACCCTTGTTTTAATGGAATCCAGCATCGATTTCCGGATGCCTGCCCGGTTCAGCTTTTCCTCCTCGATCAGCAGCTGCAGCCTGCTTTCGATCAGTGAAACTACCGTAAGGTTGGGTTGCTTCTCCGTGTAAAGGGTAATGCCTTCCGGGTTTTCCGGCGCATCAGCGGGGATATACAGGATGCCGTAATGGGTGTCAGGGTTGAATATTTCCCGCGCCACAACAATGGAAAACGTGTCCTCCTCGAACGATACCGATTCAGAGTCCCGCAATTGCTGCGCCAGCCGGCCTGAATCGTCCACAACCCTGATGGCAGACATCGACTCACCCTGGTTTAGGGACAGGTAAATGAAAAACGCCACCAGCCCGCCCATGAGCAGCGGGCCAAGGATGGACATGATGATGAACGACTTCTTCCGCACCCGGGTGAGGTATTCACGCTGGAGGATCAGCAGGATATTATGCACGTGCTTCCCCCTTTACCACCTTGATGAATACCTCGTTCATGGAAGGTATTATCTCGTTATAGCTGATCAGTTCCACCTGCCCGATCAACGCCTCCACCAGCTGGTTGGGCTTGACTTCGCCTGAGACCTGGATACGGGCGTACTGGTGATCGTCTTCGGGGTTGTTGTCAAGCAACTTGTAAGGACCCCACAGGCTGTTGGCCAATGAAATGCCATGACCGCGGTACCGGATCTCGAAAATGTTCGACTTGTACCGGCGGCGGATATCATGTACCGGGCCATCCAGCACCTTGCGGCTTTTATCGATCAGCGCTATATGGCTGCAGAGCTCCTCCACCGATTCCATCCTGTGGGTCGAAAGCATTATGGTAGTGCCTTCATTCTTCATGCGCAGCAGCTCCTGCTTTATAAGGCTGACGTTTATGGGATCGAATCCGGTAAAAGGCTCATCAAGTATCAGCAGGGGTGGTTCGTGCAGCACCGTGATGATAAACTGAACCTTCTGCTGCATACCCTTGCTGAGTTCGTCAACTTTCTTTCGCCACCAGGCCGTGATGTCAAACTTGCCGAACCAGGTTTTCAGGCGCTGTACCGCTTCTGCACGTGACATTCCTTTCAGCCTGGCCAGGTAAATGGCCTGCTCCCCCACCTCCATTTTGCGGTAGAGGCCGCGCTCCTCGGGGAGGTATCCCATCAGCCTTACATGTTCCGGCTGCAACTTCTGCTGCCGGAACTTCACTATCCCTTCGTCAGGTCCCGTGATCTGGTTGATGATACGGATCAATGAGGTCTTGCCGGCACCATTGGGACCCAGTAATCCGAAAACACTTCCTTCCGGAACCTCGAAGCTGACCTGGTCGAGGGCCGTATGTGCGGCATATCGCTTGACGACGTCGGTGATGGATAAGATGTTGTCTGGCATTGGCGGATCGCTGGGGCCGGGTGTCGAAATATCCGGAATCAGGGAGTTATGAGATCATACAACCTGCAGGAGCATTGGGTCTTCACTGCTGGCGCAAATAAACAAAAACCATAAATCCCGCTTCCATACCCCGGCCGCTTCCCTGCCAATACCCGTAACCGGGTCAATGCAGGGGAAAAAGATTCAATGCCGCCCCCTCACCTCAGGGTAGCCCCTTTCATCGCCCACCATGGAATGATTTCCGTAACCAGCCGGCCTGCCTTCACGGCCGGATCCTGGTTTGCCAGTTTCCCGGCTTCCTCCGCGGTCTTTGTATTGAAAATAATGATTCCGCGCAAGTCCCCCCCGCCTTCGAACGGTCCGGCAATGCTTGCATGTCCTTCCCGCCACATCTTGTCTATATGCGCCAGGTGCGCTTTCTGGATCTCCGCGCGTTGGGTGGAGTCCTGGCTTCGCTCCGGGCCACTCTTCAGGAAACACATGAAATATTTCTGCATGACAACGGTACTGTCGCCGCTTTGCATGGTGAAGGTCTCCTGGGCGGGCGACGAAGCGGCAGTAAGCAGGATTGCCAGGAAGGTCAGCAGGATTCTCATGGGCAACTTTTCAAGGTCTTGGGATAATGCTTCTTCACACGGTGAAACGCATGCTGATTAATGTACCCTATTGAAAATACTCTTTCATCTTCTCGAAAAAACTCTTATCCGCTTTCCCGGGATTGGGAACGAAGTTCTCCGACTTACGAAGTTTTTCCATGAGTTTCTTTTCATCGGCGTTAAGCCGCTGGGGGGTCCACACATTCACATTGACCAGCAGGTCGCCGCGGTGGTATGAATTCAGTTCGGGAAGCCCCTTGCCTTTCAGGCGCAGCACCTTGCCGCCCTGGGTACCCGGGTCGATTTTGATCCTGGCTTTCCCCTCCACCGTGGGGACCTCCGCGGAGATGCCCAATGCGGCATCCGGGATGCTGACATAAAGGTCGTATAACAGGTTATGCCCATCACGCGTAAGCTCCGCATGCACTTCTTCCTCGATGACCACAAGCAGATCACCGGCAATACCACCACGCGGTGCCGTATTTCCCTTGCCGGAAACAGTCATCTGCATGCCTTCTGCCACACCCGGTGGAATATTAATGGAGATAACCTCTTCCCCCGTCTTCACGCCGGTACCCTGGCAGGACCTGCACTTGCTGGCAATGGTCTGTCCCTCCCCGTGGCAGGACGGGCACGTGGCAGTGGTTTGCATCTGTCCCAGGATGGTATTGGTTACCCTCCGCACGACCCCCGAGCCCCGGCAGGTGCCGCACTGGTTGAAAGAAGACGCATCCTTTGCACCAGACCCCTTGCAGGTTTCGCAGGCCACGTGCTTGCTTACCTTGATCTTCTTCTCCACCCCGTTGGCCACCTCTTCAAGGTTCAGCTTAACCTTTATACGCAGGTTGCTGCCTTTATTGACGTACCGCCTGCCGGAGGTGCGGGCGCCTCCTCCCCCGAAAAAGCTTTCGAAAGGATTATGCCCGCCGAAAATATCCCCGAACTGGCTGAAGATATCCTCCATGTTCATATGCGGACCCCCGTTACCGGGGCCGCCCATGCCTGCATGGCCGAACTGGTCGTAACGCTGCCGTTTATCGTCGTTGCTGAGTACTTCGTAGGCTTCAGCGGCTTCCTTGAACTTCTCTTCAGCCTCTTTGTTGCCCGGGTTCTTGTCGGGATGGTACTTCAACGCCATTTGCCGGTAGGCCCGCTTGATATCCTGTGCAGCGGCACCCTTTTCCACACCAAGTACCTCGTAATAGTCCCGTTTCGACATTCCGTGCTGATCTTTTATATCTTATTTCCCGACCACTACCCGCGCATGGCGGATCACCTTGTCGTTAAGGTAGTATCCCTTTTCGATCTCCTCCACCACCGTGTTCTTCTGTGATTTGTCCTTAGCCGGAACCTGGGAAATGGCGTCGTGCAACTCCGGGTCGAATTCCGCGCCCACGGACTCCATTGGCTTCAGGCCCCTTTGCTCCAGGGTGCTTACCAGCTTCTGGTAAATAAGCACGACGCCGTCCGGCAGCTGTTTCGCTTCGCGTGCCCTTTCCAGGTCGTCTATCACCGGCAGCATGCTGCTGATCACCTCCTCGTTGGCATACTTGAGAAGTTCAATGCGATCCTTGACGTTTCGTTTCTTGAAATTGTCGAATTCAGCGAAAAGCCGGAGGTACTTATCCTTTTCCTTCGTCAGGGCCACCTCCAGGTCGGCTACCTTGTTATGCGGATCCGGCGGCAGTTCGCCATGCGGCCCGTTTTCCTTTGCCGGCGTTTCGCCGGACTGCGGCGTCTCCCCGGGCGTCACGACATTTTTATCTTTCTCTGAATCACGTACTTCATTCATTGTTTGGGTGGTTTTTGCACTGGTGCAGGCATTCAAAGACTCTGCCACAAGCACTTTCGGGGTCAAATTGGCAGGCAAAAATAAAGAAACGGACAGAAGGTTTGCCTTCTGTCCGTTTCTTGTTTGAAACCGGTTGAACCGATCAGCCGGGGGCTGTTTAGTTGGCGACCAGCTTACCCAGTGCCTGGTGCAGGGCCGGTCCACGAAGATTCTTCCCTATGATAACGCCGTTTTCGTCGATCAGGTAGCTCATCGGGATCGAGTTCACCCCGTAAATGGCTGCCGGGCGTGATTGCCATCCGCCCAGGTCCGATACGTGGTTGGGCCAGGAGAGCCGGTCACGCTCGATGGCCTTGAGCCATGCGTTCCGGTTCTGGTCAAGAGATACGCTGTAGACGGTAAATCCCTTGGCCGATTTGAACTTTGCATCCTTAAACTTCTGATAGGCTGATACGACATTGGGGTTTTCCATCCGGCAGGGGCCACACCATGACGCCCAGAAGTCAAGCAACACCACCTTGCCCTTCAGGGATGACAGTGAAAGTGTTTTGCCTTCAGGGGTGGTAAATGCAAGGTCGATGGCCTTGTCCCCGATCTTTGTGCCCTGCCGCTTACCCTGCCCGGTAAAACCGAACGAAAGGACAGCCACCAACATGACACCTGTTACGAATCTGAATTTCTTCAACATAAGCTATACTGGTTTGAATTGGATTTTCTGAGAGGTAAAGAGCAAAAATAGTACCATTGGCTTGTATATCAAGCCACTCAACCTGAATTTTTAATTAACTTTCTTGAAAGGCCGTATGATCAGGCGGATGGCCCTGTCATAACTCCAGTAGCTCCATACCCAGTTTACCAGAACCACCATACGGTTTCGGAATCCAACCAGTTGCATCAGGTGAATACCCATCCATAGGAGCCAGGCCACCAGCCCCCGGAAATGCGCAAGCGGAAATTCAGCAACGGCCTTGTTGCGGCCCACCGTAGCCAGGCTGCCCAGTTCCCTGTACCTGAAAGGCACCGTTTTCTGTCCCTTCGTCAATCGTACCAGGTTTGCAGCCAGGAGCCTGCCCTGCTGGAGCGCAACCTGCGCCACCATGGGATGTCCGTTTGGATAATCTTTATCCGTTTCCATCAGGGCCACATCACCGATCGCAAATACGGCCTCATGTCCCTTCAGCCTGTTCATTCCATCGACGCGGAGCCTCCCGTTTTTATCCAGGACGTGGTCGCCCAGTCCTGTTGGCGAATCACCGGTTACGCCTGCGCACCAGATCACGCAGGAAGAGTGGACCTCCGTTCCATCGCCCATCAACGCGACTGTACCGTCATAGCTTTTCAACGTTGTCTGCAGGCTGACGTCCACATCCAGCTCTTCAAGGTATGTGCGCGCTGCCTTTCCCGACCTTGTCGCGAATGCACCCAGAAGCCTGTCCGAAGCTTCTACCAGCCGGATGCTTACACGTGATTTTCCTATTTCAGGATAATCGCTGGGCACCACATGGGCCCTGAACTCCGCCAGCGCACCTGCCACTTCAACGCCTGTTGGGCCGCCGCCCACAACGATGATGTTCAGCAGACCATCAGGCTTCTCCGCACCCGCGAGCTCCTTTTCGAAGTTCTGAAGCAACAGGCTTCGCACATCAAGTGCATGCGGTACGCTCTTAAGCTGCATGGCATGTCGTGCGGCATCCGCCAGGCCGAAAAAATTGGTGTTGCTTCCCGTGGCGATGACCAGGTAGTCATATGTGACGGTCCCGGCATTCGTAATGATATTCCGTGTATCCGTATCGATCCGTTCCACATTCGCCATCCGGAAATAAAAATTCCGCTGCCTGTGAAATATCTTCCTGATAGGATATGCGACCGAGTCCGCTTCCAGGCCGCCCGTGGCAACCTGGTAAAGCAGCGGAAGGAAAGTATGGTAGTTGTGCCGGTCGAGCAACACCACCTGGAAATGCCGTCCCCGCAGTTTGCGGGCCAGCGTTATACCACCGAACCCTCCGCCGATGATCACCACGCGCGGATGCGGGCTTTCAGGAAGCGACAGCTCGTTCATGACCGGGGCCCTGAATCACGGTCCTGCTGGTCCCGGGAAACGGCGCCCGGGTGCGGTGATGCCGCGGGCGGTACCGGCGTTTCTCCATCGGATGCAACGGGCCGTTCTGCCTTTTCTGAATCAGGCACACCGGTGGAGGATGATGTGGGTGATTCCTGGTCCTCGAGCTTCCGTCGTTCCTGTTCGATGTCACTTCGTACATCGTGCATGGCATTCCTGAACGCCCGCATGCCCTTACCCAGCCCTTTGGCGAGCTCTGGAATCTTACCGGAGCCGAAAAAGATGAGTATAAAAAACAGGACTACCAGCAGCTCACCGCCCCCGATGCTGTCCAGGAAGAGGGGTTGAAAAAAATGTTGCATTTACAGGGACAAAGGTACAGGAATCCGGCAGGACGCATGACGTCATGCGTCCTGCCGGAGCGACTTACTTCTTGCCCTTCTTTGCCTGCTGTTTGCTGGCCAGGTCCAGCACAATGGGTGTGGCGATGCAAACGGAAGAATACGTACCGACAACCAGCCCGACAAGCAATGCGAACGAGAAACCGCGGATCACCTCTCCGCCGAAAATGAAAATCGATAGCAGCACCATGAAGATGGTCAGCGAGGTGTTGATGGTCCTGCTGAGCGTGGCATTAAGCGCACTGTTGATCACGGTCTTCAAATCCGCCTTGTGGTGAATGCCCATGAACTCACGGATCCGGTCGAATACCACCACGGTGTCGTTGATCGAATAACCCATGACCGTGAGAATGGCCGCGATAAAAGCCTGGTCAATCTCGAGGGAGAACGGCAACACGCCCCAGAAAATGGAGAAGATGGACAGGATCACCATGGTATCGTGTGCAAGTGCGGCCACGGCGCCGGCGCTGAAGGCGACTCTTCGGAATCGCATCAGGATATAAAGGAAGATAATGATGATGGATATGGAGATCGCCCAGATCGCAGATACCTTGATGTCGTCCGCAATGGTGGGGCCCACTTTCTGCGAGCTCATCAGCTGGTCACGTTCGATGTTCAGTGTGTTGATGAGTACACTCTCCGCCTGGTCGTCGGCCTCGGCGGTATTTTCATTGATCAGGTAGGCAGTGGTAATCTTCACCTGGTTGCTGGGACCGAAAGTCTTCACTTCAGGTGCCCCTTCCAGCGGCCCGGCCAGCTGGCTGCGGATATCCACCGTGTTGACCGGCTGGTCGAACCGCACGATATAGCTGCGGCCACCTTTGAAGTCAACGCCCAGGCTGAAGCCACGGATGATAATGCCCGCGATACCGGCAGCGATGATGATGCCTGAAATGGTATAATAAAGCTTACGCTTGCCCACGAAATCGATCTTGGTGTTGGTAAGGACGTTTGCCGTGAGCTTTGTGGCGAACTTGATGGATTTGTTTCGTGCCAGCCGCCATTCGAAAATCAGCCGTGATATGAAGATGGCAGAAAACAGTGACGTCAGGATACCGATGATCAGTGTGGTCGCAAATCCCTGGACCGGACCGGAGCCGAATATATACAGGATAATACCCGTAAGCAGGGTGGTGACATTGGCGTCAATGATAGCTGAATAGGCATTTCCGAAACCATCGGAAATAGCCAGGCGGTGTCCTTTCCCCGCACGCAATTCTTCCCTGATCCGTTCGAATATGAGGATGTTGGCATCCACCGCCATCCCCAGCGTAAGTACGATTCCGGCAATACCCGGCAAGGTCAGCACGGCACCGAGGGAGGCCAGCACCCCGAATATGAAGAAGACATTGGATCCCAGTGCGATGTCTGCGGCCCAGCCTGCATTGCTGTAATAGAAAACCATGTAAATCAGCACCAGTATCAGGGCGATGATAAATGATAGCAGTCCCGACTGGATGGCCTCCTGTCCAAGTGAAGGACCTACCACGGCTTCCTCTACGATGCGGGCCGGTGCGGGAAGCTTACCTGCCTTAAGGATATTGGCCAGGTCCTTTGCCTCATTGATGGTGAAGTTACCGGTGATCGACGAGCGGCCGCCGGCGATTTCACCCTGCACGGTCGGGTATGAATACACGTAATTGTCAAGTACGATGGCGACAGAACGGTTGACGTTCTCACCGGTAAGCCGTTTCCAGATCTTCGCGCCCTCGGCGTTCATGTTCATGACGATCTCGGGCTTGCTGTTGAACTGCCCGAAATCCTGCCGCGCATCCGAGATGGCCGTGCCATCCAGCGGGGCAATCCCTTCACGGGATGTAACCTTGATGGCGATCAGCTCCAGCGCCTTGCTGCCTTCTGTGGGAGGCTTGACACTCCACAACAGCTTCATCTCCTTGGGGAGGATGGCCAGCACCTCGGGACGACTGAAGATATCATTGATCCTGCCGGTGTCCTTGATGGCCGCGTAACCAATCACGGGTCCGGGCCTGAATTCCTGTTGCTGGTTCTGGTTCGTAAAGATGGCGGGGTTGAGCAGCGCAAACAGCGGATTTTCCTTGCTGAAATCCTCGAATGAAGCAGGGGCATCGGAGGTGTCCGCACCGGCGGTATCCGATTCGAACTGTTCCAGCAGCGACGGCTCCCCGGCGCCGGTATCCGCTTCCGCTACGGCTCCGTCAACGGCTGCCTCCGGATCCGTCTCTTCAACGTCGGCATCATCCTGTAATTCGGGATCATCGGATTCGTCAGGAATCAGGGCGGCCAACGCGTCGTCGGTGGAAGCGGTATCGTCAAGTGTCGCACGCAGTGAATCCTTTTCCGTTTCCTCGCGCAAAAAGTCGTTTACCTCTTCCAGGTGCGGAAAAGCCTCGTTATTCTCGTAGGTCTCCCAGAATTCAAGCTTGGCCGTTCCCTGCAGCAGTTTACGCACCCGCTCCGGCTCTTTCACACCCGGCAGCTCGACCAGTATGCGGCCGGAGCCCAGTTGCTGAATGTTAGGCTGCGCCACACCGAACTTGTCAATACGTGTGCGGAGGATATTGAATGTACGGTCTATGGCATCGTTCGATTCTTCACGGATCACGGCAATCACCTCCGCGTTGGTGGAGTTAAAACTCACCCGGCCCTGAAGGTCCATGGTATTGAAAATGGCAGCAAGACGTGCATTGGGATCCACTTCCTCGAATGCGCGGCCGAAAAGTGTTACGAACGGCTCCTGGCTGTTGGTCTGCATCTGCAGGGCCCGTTCGATGGCCGAATTAAAAGTCGTGTCAGTGCTGTAATTTGACATGGCACGGATCAGGTCCACCACTGAAACTTCCAGCGTGACATTCATCCCGCCCTTGAGATCGAGGCCGAGGTTCAGCTCGCGCTCCTTGCACTCCTGGTATGAATAATTCTTTACCAGCAGGTTAAAGACTCCCTCGTTCGAAATGGAGTCCAGGTATACCTGGTAAGCCCTGGGGTCGTCGCCGGTCGTTTCCCGGGCCTGGTTTTCCACGCTGCGTGTCACGAAAGTGAACGACAGCTGGTACAGGCAAACCAAAGCTAACAGTATGGCCAACAGCTTAATAGCGCCTTTGCTTTGCATGAAATGTTTCTTTAGTGAGGACTCGGAATTAAGGCCTGCAAACGTACGGGATTTTTTTGAATTAGCCGGCTTAGGCCGATGACTTTTCTGCTTGGTCACGGCTCATTATTAGAATGTTATGAGTCCATTTCCCCGCGTGCTGCAATGGGGTGTCACCGGGGTCGCCCGGTTCGATGGCGTATGGCTTACCGGATAATAAAGCGAGTGCTGAATGTCTCGTCGCCGGTCACGCAGATGAGAGTATAAATACCCGGGGTCAGCCCTGCCGGCACAGGCAGCATACCTGCAGACCGGGTGGCAGCGGATTCAGAAAAACCCATTGAAGTAATCTTCCGGCCGTTCATGTTTACCAGCATAACTTCAGCAGGTCCTGTTACGGCACCGGGAAGCGTAAAGTATACCTCTCCCACGTCTTTGGAGACCGGGTTCGGTATCACCTGCATCCGGCCCCCATTTTCAAACACCCCGAAATTGACCGATACCACTATCGACTCAATGGTATAGCGGCCGTCGAATGAAGTGGAGGCAAGCCTGTAATAAGAAATGCCCTGCAGGGGATCACGGTCCAGTACCTCGTATGTGTTCGTATGTGTGCTATTGCCTGCGGCAGGCACCGTAGCCAGCTTTTCGAACCTGAAGCCATTGACGGACCGCTCGACGGTGAAGCTTGAAGTATTGGATTCGGAGGCGGTGGTCCATTGAAGTCTCACCTGCCTGTTCTCGCCTTTTTCAGCCGTAAATTCAAGCAACGAAACCGGAAGCGGGGCATTGCCGCAAACACTGTAAAACGGCAATACCCACAAGTCGTTGAGTATACCCGCGCCGCCGGATGCCGGGTATCCGGCACCCCCGAAAAGCCAAAGGGTGCTGTTGAACCTCCAGCCTGCCGGATGATTCCGGCCGCCGGGAATGTTCGCGGGATCACCCACATCCGGGGATCCATAAGCCCCGTTTTCGTTGATGGCAGTGCCGCGGATCCACGACCACTGGCTGGTAAACCGGTCATACGCCCAGAGGTCGTTGAGCTGCCCCACCGTACTGCCGGCATTATAGCCCTGCCCGCCGTAGACGTAGTAGATACCGGCCACGTCGTCCAGCCAGCTGACGGCAGCCTGCCGCCCACCCGGCTTGTTGTTCGCGGTGGCGGCACAGCTGTCACTGTATACCCCCGTCTGGTTCACGATCGTATCCCCGCTCATCCAGATCCAGTTGCCGGCAGAGAAGTCGTACTTCCACATGTCGTTCAGGTAACCGTTGCCTGAGAGACTTGCCTTGCCATACCCGGAGAAAACCCAGAAATTGTCCTGATGGTCGCTCCAGCTTACCGCATGCACCCGGCTGCCGGGCCGCGTACCCGGAGAGCCCGTTCCCTGTGTTCCGAATATGCCTGACTGGCCAATGCTTTTGCTGCCCTCTAGCCAGGTCCACTCATTGGCAGAGATGTCATACAGCCACAGGTCGTTGAGCGAGCTTGGGAAAAAACCGCTTTCCCCGTAACCGGAACCGGAGAAAAGGATCAGGTCGCCGCTTCCATCCACCATGCCCACCCCGTGGTATCGCCCGCCGGGTGCATTGGCGGCATCCGGTACGCCCTGCGTGCCGTAAACGCCACGCGCATTCCGTGTACTGGACCCGCTATACCAGGTCCAGGTGTCTGCTGATACATCGTATTCCCACAGGTCATTCAGAAAACCGATCCCGCCCTATCCGTCGACCCACAAC
>JAHEKC010000026.1 GCA_024638565.1 Bacteroidota bacterium | reverse complement strand
TGGGCCAGGTCGTGCATGCCGAGAACTTCGCGGATTTCGCAGGTCATGTGGAAACGACCATCGATCTGTCACAAGTGGAAAGCGGATCGTACCTGATCCGGGTCCTGCACGACGGTGAAATCAGCAGGGACAAGGTCATGGTCATTCACTAACTGAACAAGGGGTTTCATACTAAAGGAAAGGCTGCCCGTAAGCAGCCTTTCTTTTTTATCTTGACTTTTGAATTCAAACCACCGGACATGCATATCAACATCACGTACCTGGCGCTGAGAAGAAACCTGGGTATCCTTGGCATCCTGCTGCCGTTCCTGCTGATGGCCGGCGCAAGCAGGGTCGAACCCACCATCAGCCATTATTACTATACGAACATGAGTGTGATCTTCACCGGGATCCTGGTCTCCTTCGGGCTGTTCCTGTTTTCCTACCGGGGGTATCCCAGGCAAAAGGAGGTCCTCAGCGATAACTGGCTGACCAACCTCGCCGGGGTACTGGCTATCATCACGGCCATTATCCCCACCGCCTGCAGGGACCTGGCAATCGATTGCACCGGTGCCAACGGCCACCAGGACACCGTCCGCAACCACACCCACCTGGCCAGCGCCTCATTGTTCTTCGTTATCATGGGCTGGATGGCGGTATTCCGCTTTACCAAAAGCAAACCCAGGGGTGAAAAAAACAAGCAACCGGATCCGCAGGAATGCGATGAACCGCATAAAAAAGACCCGGAAGACCCATGCGTTAAAATAAGGAGGAACCGGGTATATTATACCTGCGGTATAGGCATCTGGCTGATCCTGTTCCTGCTGGGCGTGGAAAAACTGACAGGCTTTGAATTCGGCGAAAGCGATATCCTGGTCGGTGAAACAGCAGCGCTGGTAATGTTCGGATCCGCCTGGCTTGTAAAAGGAAAGGCGTTGAAGCGGCTGGGCATCTGAATTATGCCATTTCCTTTTCCCGTATTGTTCCATGGCATGGCTTCGGGATTAGTCACATTTGACTATTGCAAACCCCGATCAGGGAACCCACATTTGATATGATAAAACCGGTTCAACCAATAAACCCGCTTACCATGAAATTGCTGGCGAAAAATATCCTGAGGTACAGGTCTCAGAAGGAATTGTTTTCACAATTCAAAGACAGCAGGATTCCATTTCCATTCAGGTTGCTTAAACCAGGAGCAGACAGGCTTTATTCGCTGCTGGTGGCGATATGGCTAATTGCCTTTAGTATATATGGCTGCGTGTTGCTATTCGGATAAGCGGAAGGCCATAAACCAACGCAGCGATCTGCAACGGAATGGGTTGCATGAGGACCTGAAAGCCCTTTATTCGAATGTCAGGCTAACCATGAACATCTTCGATCGAAGTGTCCGCAGGGAGGATGAAAAGATGCGGTCATCGGAGATAAGCAGGTTTGGCAGCCCATGGAACATCTTGATCTCCGGGGAAAGCTTGAAAAGGGCCATGTAGATGTCAAACCCCAGCCCGATGGTATACCCGTAATCCCGGCGGTCGAGCCGTACGAAATCCTTGTCTTCGCTTTCCACCTTGGCCTGTGACACCATATCGAAAGCATAGGTATACCCCGCCGTCACATACATCCTGTAGTTGTTGGCCCGGCTTGATTTGAACTTCACTTCCACGGGAAACTGCAGGAATGTGGACTCGATTTGCTTGACGACCTCCTGGTCCACAACGTTATTCTTGTAAAAAAGGTAATTCAGGTCGCGCTGCGAAAACGAAAGTGTGGGGATGAACCTAAAGTCGAAATGATTCCCGATCCTGAGGTTTGACACGATGCCCAGGTTGAATCCCATGACCGGGTTCACCTCCACGACATAAAGGGTATCCAGCCTTGTGAACGGGCCGATACGGTTCACCGAAAAGTCGGTCCGGTTCACCCCCAGCAGGAAGCCGAAGTGAAGCCGTTGCTTATCATACTTGGGCAGGTTTTTGATCTTCTGCTGCTGGGCTATGGCGGTGGAGGTGCCCAGCGAGACTATCGCTAAAAGTATGAATATCAGTCTCTTCAATTTCGTATCCCGGTATAGATGGCTGCTATCCCAAACGACAAAGAAATGTATTTCGTATCGGAAAAGCCGGCATGGCGCATGATTTCGAGAAAGCCATCGCCATAAGGGAACTCGCCTACCGACCGTGGCAGGTAGGAATAGGCATGCGGGTTTCCTGATATGACCCGGCCCAGGAATGGAAGCACGCGGTTGAAATAGAAATTGTAAAGCTGACGAACCGGAAACCGTTCCGGCTGTGCAAATTCCAGGATCACCGCCTGGCCACCCGGTTTCAGCACCCGGGCCATCTCTGACAGTCCCTTGTTTACATTTTCGAAGTTCCGGACACCGAAAGCCACGGTTGCCGCATCGAAGCTCATGTCGGCGAAGTCGAGCTGTTCCGAATCGCCTTCCTGAAGCGTAATCACCTCCTGCACACCGGCTTTTACGATTTTCTGTTTCCCGATCTCCAGCATGCGTGCGGAGATATCCACTCCCACGATCCTGGATGGTCGCAAGCGAAGCAGCTCCAGGGCGAGGTCGCCTGTTCCGGTGGCGATATCAATTATGCGTGCAGGCCTCGTCTTTTCCAGCTGCCTGACCGCTTTGCGGCGCCACCTCCTGTCCGTACCCAACGAAAGGAATCCGTTCAGGAAGTCATACCGGCGCGCGATGCCGTCGAACATGTCGCGCACCTGCTTTTTCTTTCCGGGCTGGGCAGTGGCAGTCAATTGATATAAGGGATGGATGAACAGTCTACGGCCTAACCAACCATGTAATGTGCTTTCGGATAATCGTAATTAACCGTTTTAACCCTGCTGCTCAACGCGATGGCAAGTGTCAGCGGACCTACACGCCCGATGTACATCGAGATCACCAGGATCAGTTTCCCGCCCGTGGACAGATCGGCGGTAATCCCGGTGGAAAGTCCGTTGGTGGCGAAGGCGGATACCTCTTCGAACATGAGGTCCAGCATGGCCTTATCCGGTTCGATGATGGCGAGGATGAAGGTGAATAAGAATATGAAAGTGATAAAAAAGGTAAAAATGGAAAACGCCCGGTTCAGCAGGCCGTACCCGATCTTGTTCCGGAACAGTTCGATGTTGCGCTTTCCCCTGATGGTGGAGTATACCGATAGGAATAAAAGCGTAAACGTGGTGGTCTTGATCCCGCCGCCCGTGGAGCCGGGTGCGGCCCCGATAAACATCAGGAACATAAACAGCAGCAGGGTGGCAGTGGATACCGCGCCGAAATCGACCGTGCTGAACCCGGCGGTACGCCCCGAAACCGAAGTGAATAACGATGTGATGGCGCTTTCCAGGAAATTCTGGTTTCCCAGCACGTTATTCCGTTCCAGGAAATAAAATGCCACCGTACCCAGTGTCATCAGCACAAAGGAGCTGTACAGGATCACTCTCGTGTTCGGCTGAAGCTTCTTCCAGGGCAGCTCCATGCGCTTGCGCATGGCTTTAATGGACAAGGTATCCTCAATGGTGCTGAAGCCGATGCTCCCAAAATATATCAGGAAGGCGAATGCGAGGTGCAGGATAAAGGATACACTGGTAGCCGGGTTCTCGAGCCCGCTCGTATACGTGGAGAATCCCGCGTTGTTGAATGCGGAGATCGAGTGGAACACTGAGAAATAAATTTTTTCATAGACACTGGAAAACTCGAGGGTCGGGTCCCAGAGCGAAAAAATCGCCACGGCACCCAATGCCTCGATGCCGAGGCTAAGCGTGATTACCCGCCTGAAAAGGCCCTTTGCATCCAGGAGTGATTCAGAGCTGAAAAAATTCTGCATCATGGTCTGGTGACGAATGCCCACGCCGCCAGAATAGAACGATGCGAAGAATGTGGCGAAGGATATGATGTTCAATCCGCCCAGCTGGATCAGGACCATGATGACCATCTGCCCCTTGAACGTAAAGTACGTGGCGGTATCCACCACGATCAGGCCTGTGACACAGCAGGCGCTGGTGGAGGTAAACAGTGCTTCGAGCCAGGAGGCGCCCAATCCGTTCACCGTCATCTCCGGCAGCATGAGAAGACCCGTACCGCTGAGGATCAGCACCATGAACGTAAGCATGAACAGGGTCGAAGCCTTCAGCTTGACCATGTCGAGGAAGGTGCCAAGGCGGGTGAGGTCCACCAGCAGCAGCATTAACATGATCAGCTGCAGCGTGAGCAGGTACCAGTGGGAAAGATCCTCGGAACCCGCCGTATGGATCAGGCTGAATACGATAGGATAGTCGGCAATCAGTTCCGATACGGCTTCTACCAGGATCACCAGCAGGATACTCCATTCCACCCATGTGCGCCGGAAGAACTTCCGGGGTTCAAATGTGTAAATGAACCTCACCAGGAAATTCAGCATGTAAAACCCGAAAATCAGCTTGAGAAAGAAGATCTGGATGTCCCGCCCTTCGACCTGCTCGGGGAAACCGAAGGAATAAATCAGCAGTCCTAGCGCGATGAACGCCACCACGAGGCGCAGCACCCTGAAGGTGTTCAGGACAACATTCTTGCTGCTAAAAATCTTCAGGTTGACATATTCCCGGAAGCGGTTGATGTAGGACATCCCGGGAACAAGTTAGTGCAGGTGGGCTTTGACGGCTTCGGCCAAAAGCTGCTTTTTATCAACAGGCACTACCCCCACCCGCTCGCACACCTGCCCGCCTGCCAGGTTGGCAAGCGCCGCGATCTGCGCTGGCGGCAGGCCGCCGGCCAGGCACAGGGCAGCCACGCTGATCACCGTATCACCGGCACCGCTCACATCCGAAACATTCCGGATATGGGCGGGAATGATGCGTTCCTCGCCGTCGATGCTGTAAAAAACGCCCGCCTCGGAAAGGGTCACCATGAGCATGCCCATCCGGTTGCGGCGTCGCATTGCCTTCACGGATTTCGAAAGGGAATTCACGTTCGCTTCCAGGGTATCCAGCTTCAGCCCCTCCTTTAGTTCCTTCAGGTTGGGCTTGAATAAATCCACGTCCTGGTAATGCGCAAAGTTCTTCTTCTTGGGATCCACCGCCACCGGGATTCCGGCCTTGCGGGCATGTCCGACGATGGTCCCGATCACCTTCCGGTTCAGGACACCCTTGTCGTAGTCCTCGAAGATGATGACATCAGGCTTGGCATCACGGATAACACGGGCTACCTGTTTCAGAAACCCGCCGGCATCACCAGAAGACAGTTCTTCCACCGACTCCTCATCCACCCGCAGCAACTGGTGATTATTCCCGATGACCCGTGTCTTAACGGAGGTCTTCCGCTTTTCGCTGCGGTATATGCCGTCGACCGGCATCTTCAGCTTTTTCATCAGCCTCACAAAGGCATTGCCGCCGCTGTCATTGCCCACTACCGAGCACAGGTAAGGGGTGGCGCCCATGGCCCTCACATTGATAGCCACGTTGGCCGCCCCGCCGGGTCGGCTTTCCTTCCGCGTCACCGAAACCACCGGCACCGGTGCCTCGGGTGAAATCCGTTCGACCCGCCCCCACAGGTAAGCGTCAATCATCGCGTCGCCCACCACCATGACGCGCATGTTGTCAAACGACTTGAACGCCTCCTTTAAATCGGTGTGGGATGAAGATTTCCTGGCCATTGCATTCGCCGGGTCAGACTTTCTCCCCGGATTTGAATATGCGCTTTAAAAAGGGCTTGCCATGAGAGGCGGTATCATAGTATCCATATCCGCCGTTCGTATAACCGTAATTGTGTCCATAACTGTACCCGTACCTGCGGCTGAAATCGGAGTCATTCAGGACAATGCTGACATTACGCACCTTGCCTTCCCGGTGCAGCTCATCCAGTGAATGCACATATTCAGCCTTCGAAAAGTTTTCCCTTACGATATAGATGTTTATGTGGGACATATTCATCAGTATCTGCGCGTCTGAAATAATTCCCAGCGGCGGTGTATCGATGATAATAAAATCATACGTCTGTTCAAGCTCGTCAAACATGGTTTTCAGCTGAGGCTTGCTAAGCAGTTCGGCGGGGTTGGGCGGGTTCGGTCCCGCCGGGATCAGGTGCATGTTTTCAATGGATGTCTTGTTGATGATGTCATCCAGTCCGCTTTGCCCGATCAGGTAATTACTGACACCCTTGTCGTTCGAAATCCTGAAATCCTGGAATAGCTTCGGCTTCCGCAGATCCATGCCCACCACCACCACCTTGTAATCCTGCAAGGCGAAGATGGTCGCGAGGTTAATGGACACGAACGACTTGCCTTCACCTCCCACCGATGAGGTGACCAAAATGCGTTTCTTCTTTCAAGCGTACCCATGAACTGCAGGTTGGCGCGAATGGAGCGGAACGACTCCGCAATGGCAGACTTGGGTTTATGGATTACCGCCAGGTTGTCCGACTTGTGCAGGTGCCCAACCACTCCCAGGATCGGTATATTGGTCAGCTTGGTGATCTCGTCCCGATGGCTGATGGTTGTTTTAAACGCCTTCTTGAGCGCCAGTATCACCACCGGCAGCACGACCCCGGAAAACAGCACCAGGATGGCCAATAGCTTCAGGTTGGGAAGCACGGGTTCCTCCTGCAGTACCGCTTCATCCAGCACCTTGTTATCTGAAATGACCGTGGCCTTGGCAATGCTTGTTTCGGCCTGCTTCTGGAGCAGGTACAGGTATATGTTCTGGTTCACCTCCGCACGCCGCTGGATATCCAGCAGCTCGCGTTCCGTGGCGGGAATCCTGCTGATGCCGGATTCGAACTCCTTTAAGTGCACTGTAAGCGCCTTGCTTTCGATGGTTATATTCTTCCTTATCGATTTGATATTCTCTACCAGTGATTCACGTGTATCGGTAATTTGCTGGTCGAGAATCCGCAGAGCGGGTGCATTGCTTTTAATTCCGTAGCTGATGCTCTTGCGCTTGCTTTGCAGCTGCTGGTAATGTTCGATCAGCTCCACGAGCAACGGATCCGGAATGCCGAGACTGGAAGGCGCCAGTTGTGTCATATCCTGGCGCTCCGTCACGTACTCAAGCAGGTTATCAAGCGTTTCCAGTTCAATTTCCGCCTTGGTGCGCTGGGTCTCGATCTGGTTGATCCGGTCAAGCAATACGCGCGACTCGGTACTCAGGTCAACCGTCTTGTTTTGCTCCTTGAAATCCTGTAGTTCCTGCTCGATATCCTCCAGCTGCTTGCTGGTACCGGAAAGCTGCTGCTCGACGAACTGCAGCGTAAGCGACGCCACGGTGGTCTTGTCGCGGATGTCAAGCCGGATATAGGACCGCCCGATCTCATTCAGGATGTCAAGGGCGCGTTGCTGCTTGGTGTCGTCGAAGGTCAGCACCAGGATCGAAGCATCCTTGTTCAGGGTCTCCACTTTCAGGTTGGAACGCAGCCAGTTGACATGTTTATTCCGGGAATTGAGCACGAAGCTGAATTTGTCATGCTCCTTGTCGTCAAAGGTGTCTGTCTCGTCGATCTGCAGGGTGAAATGCGGGGTTTTGACTTTTTGCCCCAGTTGAAGTGTCTGGCTGAATTCATAATCCTCCAGCTCCCTGTCATCCGCCTTGACGCTCAATTCATACTTCCCGTTATCGAGGAATTCGACCTTAAACGGCACATCATACAGCGATGAATGGGCGGTATCAAACTCAACCCGGAAAGGGGTGTTCCTGTACAACGGGCGGGAAGGAAACGAGGACTCGTTGAAATAGCTGATCTCGAGCTCAAGCGCTTCAATGGTTTCGTTCAGTACCGTACGTGATACGAGCACACCCATTTCAGTGGCCACACTTTCCGAACTGCCGAAAATGTCGCCGGTAAGAATGTTGTCGATGTTCCGGGAGGCACTTCCCGACTCCACCTTAACCAGTACGGAAGAGGTGGCCCGGTATACCGGAAGGGTCAGCCGCCAATACAGGAAAGCCAGCAGGATCAGGGCCAGGAATGAAATAACAAAATAATGCCAGTGTCCGAACAATTCCCGGAAGAACAAACCCAGTTCTATCTCATCACCGGACTGCCTGCCCGGTTTCCTCGTTTCCGCTCCGTTATTCATCAGTCCTTGTTCAGCTGTATGATCAATGTTACCACGATCACGGTTGTGGAAATAATACTCGTAAACACGACGAGGGCCGGGTTAATATCAGCCAGCGCCTTTCGCTTGATGGGCTTTACATAGATCAGGTCGTCCTGCCGGATATAATGATACTCGGGCAGGAATACGTCACGTCCTGTCAAATCCAGTTTTAGCTCCCGTGTACGTCCTTTTTCATCTTTTCGGTAAAGCCTGATATCCGTACGGTCGCCGTAACGTGTCAGATCGCCGGCAAGACCCAATGCTTCAGGCAGCGTCATCTTCTCGTTCGGAATGTAATACAGGCCCGGCCTTTCCACCTCGCCCAGGATGGTGACCTTGAACGACAGTTTTTTCAGCGTCACGACCGGCTCATCAATGAATTCCCTGAACCGGGTGATGATCTCCTGCTTCGCCTCGTAGATCGTTTTCCCGGCCACGGGCACGGAACCGATCAGCGGTATATCGATATTCCCGTGCTTGTCGACCACGAAACCCTTTTCATAGGCCGAACGGTTATCGACCGGCTGCCGCTCGAACGAGGCACTGAGCCCCGGCATGGCATCCGGATTGATTGTAAATAGCTGAACCTGAAGGATATCCTCGGGATAAATCCTGAGTTCATGCCCAACACCCACCTTTATCGTATCCGGGCCGCCATGGTCCTGGAAATAAACGATTTTCTTTTGTGGGGTACAGCCCGCGAGTGCTCCGCAAAAAATCGCACACGCTGCCAATAACTTGTTCATCAAAGCGTTCGGTTAAAAAAGAAACCCCCGGACCCTCAATTCAGGATCGAACGCGAAATTACGATTTTCTGTATCTCCGACGTCCCTTCGTAGATCTGGGTGATTTTGGCATCACGCATCAGCCGTTCCACATGGTATTCCTTCACGTAGCCATAGCCCCCGTGCACCTGCACCGCTTCCACGGTTACCTCCATGGCTACCCGGGAAGCAAACAGTTTGGCCATTGAACTGGCCAGGGCATAATTCTGTTCGTTGTCCTTCAGCCAGGCTGCCTTGAGGCAGAGCAGTCGCGCGGCCTGGATCTCCGTGGCCATGTCGGCAAGCTTGAACTGGATGGCCTGGTGATGCTTGATTTCCTTGCCGAACGCCTTGCGTTCTTTCGCGTAGCGGACGGCAAGCTCATACGCGCCAGAAGCAATGCCAAGCGCCTGTGATGCAATGCCGATTCGCCCGCCTTCGAGTGTTTTCATCGCGAACTTGAAGCCGAACCCCTCATCGCCGATCCTGTTTTCCTTGGGGACCTTTACATCAGCAAACATCAGGGAATGCGTATCGCTGCCCCGGATGCCAAGCTTGTTTTCCTTGGGGCCCACGGTAAAACCAGGCATATCCTTTTCTATGATGAGGCAATTTATGCCCTTGTGTCCGAGCGAGACATCTGTCTGCGCCATAACCAGGTATACCGATGCATGTGCACCGTTGGTAATCCAGTTCTTGGTTCCGTTGACCAGGTAATGGTCGCCCTTGTCCACCGCCGTGGTGTGCTGCGAGGTGGCATCAGAACCCGCTTCAGGTTCCGAAAGGCAAAAAGCGCCGATGATTTCCCCCTTTGCCAGCGGCACCAGGTATTTTTTCTTTTGTTCCTCGCTGCCGAAACGCTCGACGCCCCAGCAAACGAGCGAATTGTTGACCGACATTACCACCGAGGCCGAAGCATCTATTTTGGAGATCTCCTCCATGGCCAGCACGTAGGAAACCGTATCCAGCCCGCCGCCGCCGTATTCGGGGTTGACCATCATACCTAAAAATCCCAGTTCCCCCAGCTTTTTAATTTCTTCCACGGGGAACTTTTGATGCTCATCCCTTTCGATCACGCCGGGCAACAGTTCGTTCTGCGCGAAGTCGCGCGCTGCCTTGCGGATCATCTCATGCTCTTCCGAGAGTTCGAATTTCATGTCTGTTACGCGTTCAGCAAACCTACGGTTTTTTGTGCAAAGGAAGCGACGAAACATCGCCATTACACCTGTTAAACGCACCATAAATCCCATTACATTTGCATTGGAACGCCACGGTTGTAAAGGCAGAATAATCAATCATGTTATCGCTCCTGTTGCGAAACCTTTTGTTCACCATCCTTCAGCCGGGAGTGGTTGTCGGGCTCCTGCCATATCTCATCTTGCGTGAAGGCATGCAAAGGATAGTGATACGTGAACTGTCAAACGTACAGCTGATCTCCGTTTTCCTGTTTGCCGCCGGTTTGATCCTGATGTTGTATTGCATCTACCTTTTCGCCCGTGTCGGCAAAGGCACGCTGTCACCGGCGGACCGCACAAAACACCTGGTGGACCGGGGTATTTACCGGTACTCCCGGAATCCCATGTACGTGGGTGTGATGGCCATGCTGATGGCCGAAGCCATGTTCTTCGGGCATGGACCGTTGTGGATTTACGTAGCCCTTGTCTTTATAGCCTTTAACATTTTTATTGTTGCAATCGAAGAGCCCAGGCTGGAAAAGGATTTTGGAGAAGTGTACAAAGCATATTGTAAAAAAGTGAGAAGGTGGTTGTGAATGGGTGGCACGCATTCGTTAAGGCCCCGGCGCACCAAACAGTGGCTGTTGTCATTTCCGTCATTGCGAGCGAGTGTGAGCGAGCGCGGAAATATCTCAATAGAATTTTCCAGCTTGCTTGCTTTATTATTTAGCTAACTTTAAGAGATTGCTTCAACGCAACGCTCCTCGGAATGACGACTCCCCAAACCTACGAAGTCATCGGCCTCATGTCCGGCACCTCTGGTGACGGAACGGACATTGCCTTCTGCCGGCTGCATCTTCAGGAAGGAAAATGGAGCCATGAGATCGTGGAGGCCGAGACGGTTCCCTATAACAGGGAGCTGAAACTGCTGGTGGATGCCCTGATGACTTTGGGTCCGGAGTCGCTCATGGAGGCGCATGTGGGCCTGGGTCAGTATTTCGGGAGAATAACTGCTGCCTTTATACGGGAAAAGAACATCCGGCCGTCACTCATTGCTTCGCACGGACATACCGTCTTCCACCAGCCGGGCAAGGGATACAGCTTCCAGGCCGGCAGCGGCGCGCATATTGCCGCTGAAACGGGCATCGAAACGGTGGCGGATTTCCGTGCACTCGATGTGGCGCTGGGCGGGCAGGGCGCCCCGCTGGTGCCTGTGGGCGATTTGCTGCTGTTTGGTGAATACGACGCCTGTATAAACCTGGGCGGTATCGCGAATGTCTCCTATGACGACCATGGAACACGCCGTGCCTATGACATCTGCCCGTGCAACATGGCCCTGAACGACGCGGCCGGTACGCTGGGGATGGCTTTCGATACGGACGGCAGCACCGCTGCAGGCGGTAGCGTTGACAAAAGCCTGCTCGACGCACTCGAAAGCATACCCTATTACAAGCGGCCGGCGCCCAGGTCGATGGGACGCGAGGACTACGACGCGGATTTCAAGCCGGCCATCGCGGCAAGCGGTGTTACAGGCGCTGCATGGCTGCGGACGCTCACGGAACATGTGGCAAGACAAATTGCAGGCATCGCATTGAAAGGAGGCAGCCGTGTGCTGGTCACCGGAGGTGGCGGTTACAACCGATTCCTGATGGAGCGGATCAACGCGCTTGCGGAATTTGAATTGGTCATCCCGGATGACCGTACGGTGCAATTCAAGGAAGCGCTCATTTTCGCATTGCTGGGGGTTTTGAGAAAACGCAATGAGGTGAATACGCTGGGCTCCGTGACCGGGGCATCACACGACAGTTCCGGAGGAGTTCTTTTCACACCCTGAAACAGCAAGGCATCCTCAACCTTCCGGCGGCGGCATGCCGCGAATCCGCTTCAGCAGCCCCTTGAACGCCACGGAAGCCGGCATGTCGAAATCGGTGCGCTGGATAACACTTACCGTTGCATCGTGCTGGGCGATGCTATAGGAAAAGACAAAACGTGAATCCCCGCGCATCCACCCGGCCACGCGCCCGAAACGGATGTCATTGAAATACACCTTGCCATCGTATCGCGTAAAGCAATAATATCCTTCCGACAGCCATTTGAGCCTGTCTATCTTCCTGTCTTTCCTGAACAGGATAAGCACCAGTTCATTCCTGGGTACGTAGCTGAACGTCATGGAGTCCTGCCGGTCGAATAGTGACATGTAGCCGGTGTAATTGCCGCGTTCCGTCCTGGCCACCACATGCCAGAGAAAAATATTCAGCGGCGCCGGGGTGGTGAGGTAATTTTCGACCACGAGATCCTGCTTGCGCATCTCATGGCCTGCCTTCCGGTGGATATGGATCTTGAATGCCGCCGCCAGCATCATGTAAATGACCCCGGCTGCGAGCGCGGTGCGGGTGATGCGGTAACGCGCCTTTTGACGGCGGATGAACAGCAGCGCTGCCGTGGCCGCGACAAACGGCAGGCTGAACAGCGGATCAGCCACGAACAGGATATTCCATGTGACCCGCATGCGGGAGAACGGTTCGAACAGGCCCGTACCATAGCAGTTGCAGATGTCGAGCCCTATATGGACAAGGATGGCCACCAGGAAAAATCTGAATCCCTGGCGCGTGCCGATATCATATCGCCTGAATGGCTGCCTGAATATCCGTGCGAGCCCGGCCGATGCCGCCACCGCGAAGACCAGTGAGTGGGTCAGTCCGCGATGCAGTACGGCAGCCGTTCCCGGATCGAAAAACAGGTTGGCCACCACGTCGATATCCGGCAGGCTGCTGGCCAGCGCGCCGAGCAGCATGCCCAGGGTGCCGTATTTCTTCCCGATAAGCGCCTCCCCGACCAGGGCGCCGGTACACAAGTGAGTCAATGAATCCACAGGCCTGCAAAGATAGCGTGCCTGTATGCCATGTCGGGCTAATACGCTGATTTACCGCTCATGCCAAGTATGACATCCCTCACGGCCCCCTGCGGCTTCTTTCCTATCTTTACGCGCCCTGTATCACCCGCCACTACCATGTTCATAGTCATTTCCAGGATTATCCTGCGCAACCGCATTCCCCTGCTGGCTGCCATGCTGATCCTCACAGGGTTCTTCGGCTTCTGGGCCAACAGGATACAGCTCAGCTACGACTTCGCGCGGGTGCTGCCGGCCAACGATGAGGATTTCCTGGCGTACGAGGAATTCAAGGATATTTTCGGCGAAGACGGCACGGTGATGGTGGTAGGAATCCGCGACCCGGAATTCTTCACCCTTGAAAAATTCAATGACTGGTACCGGCTTGGCGAAGACATCAGGGCGCTGGATGGTATCGAGGCAGTGGTTTCGGTCGCCGCCGCGTATAATGTGCAGCGAAACGACTCCCTGCAGCAGTTCGAACTGCACCCGCTGGTCGACGCGCCGCTGGCGCACCAGAGCCAGGTGGACAGCATCAGGCAGGTGCTGGACGATCTGCCGTTTTACAAGCGCTTTATCTACAACGACGAAACGAAGGCTACCCTTATGGCCATCACGTTCGACAAGGAGGACCTGAATACCGAAAAGCGGATTGACCTGGTGGAGACCATCAAGTCCAGGGTGAACGCCTATGGCGTGGCACATGAAACGGATATGCACATATCCGGCCTGCCTTATATCCGGACCGCCATCACCAGCAAGATAGCTTCGGAGCTGAACATGTTCCTGTTGCTTGCGCTGGCGGTTTGTTCTGTGATCCTGCTGATCTTTTTCAGGAACGCTTCCATTGTGGCCTTTTCGTTGCTCGTGGTCGTGATCAGCGTGATCTGGTCCATAGGCATCATATCTCTTTTCGGGTATAAAATCACCATCCTGTCAGGACTGATCCCCCCGTTGATCATCGTGATAGGAATTCCCAACAGCATTCTGCTTTTGAACAAGTACCACACGGAATTCAGAAAGCATGGCAATAAGATCAAGGCGCTGCAGCAGATGGTGCAGCGCATCGGGTTCACCACCTTCCTGGCTAACGTGACCACGGCTATCGGCTTCGGGGTGTTTTATTTCACGCGCAGTATCATCCTCATGGAGTTCGGACTGGTGGCGGCCATCAATGTGATGTCCACCTACCTGATATCCCTGATCCTGATCCCGGCGCTGTTCAGCTTCCTGCCCGTACCGAAGACGCGCCACACGGAACACCTGCAGGCCAAGCGCATCTCCAGGGTGCTGGAATGGATCAACGTGATGGTACACAAGTACAACCGGCTGATATTCGTCGTGGTGACAGTCCTCGTCCTGGTGGCAGCCATCGGCATAAGCCGGATAAACACGGTTGGCTACGTGGTAGACGACCTTCCGAAAGACGACCCGGTGTACACGGACATGAAGTTCTTCGAAGCCAGCTTTAACGGGGTGCTGCCCCTCGAGATCAGCATCGACACGAAAGAGGACGGCAAGGCGCTCAAGCACCGGACACTGCAAAAGATCAGCAGGCTGACACGAAAGCTGGAGAAGTATGATGAGCTTTCCAAGCCGCTGTCTATCGTGGACGGGCTGAAATTTTCATACCAGGCCTACCGGGGCGGGCAACCGAAATATTTCATCCTGCCCTCCAGCCTGGACCTGGGCCGGATGTCGGGCTACATGAGCGATTCCCAGAAAAAAGATAACCTGTTCCGGTCCTTTCTCGACAGCACGCGACGCACCACGCGTGTGAGCATCCAGATGGCTGATATCGGATCCGTAAAAATGGCTTCACTGGTGGCCGATCTGCGGCAGCAGGTGGATTCCATTTTCCCGCCGGCCGACTTCAATACCACGGTCACCGGGAACAGTTTGATATTCCTGAAAGGCAACGACTACCTGTTCAAGAATCTTCTCGAAAGTGTGGCGCTGGCCATATTCCTCATCAGCATCATCATGTTCATGCTGTTCATGTCGTTCCGCATGATCGCACTCAGCATCCTTCCCAGCATCATCCCGCTGGTGATCACCGCGGGGCTTATGGGTTTCTTTTCCGTTCCGCTTAAGCCGTCGACTATCCTGATCTTCAGCATCGCGTTCGGGATCGCTTCAGACGGCACCATATATTTCCTTACCAAGTACAGGCAGGAAATGAAGATACCGCACATGACCATTTCCAGGGCCGTCACGCTGACCATCCGCGAAACGGGTGTCAGCATGATATACACGGCTGTCATTCTCTTCGCCGGTTTCTTTATTTTTAATGCCTCAGGCTTTGGTGGCACGGCTTCCCTCGGTAAGCTGTTATCAGTGACCCTCCTGGTGGCCATGTGTTCCAACCTCATCCTGCTGCCCGCCTTCCTGGTGTCGCTGGAGCGCAAGATGACAACCAAGGCTTTCCTCGAGGAGCCACTGCTGCAGTTCCTCGACGAGGAGGAAGACATCGAGCTGGACAACCTGCAGATAGGCGGACCCGACAAAAAGGAACCGGAATCGGCCGACGACGAACACAAGACCAATAGCTGACGAATCATGAAAGGAATCATCCTTGCCGGCGGCTCCGGCACCCGGCTTCACCCGCTCACCCTTGCGGTGAGCAAACAGCTCATGCCGGTTTACGACAAGCCCATGATCTACTACCCGTTGTCTGTGCTGATGATGGCCGGCATAAGGGATATCCTGATCATCTCCACGCCACAGGACCTGCCCGGGTTCAGGCGATTGCTTGGTGATGGCAGCACGCTGGGATGCACCTTCAGCTACGCGGAACAACCCGTACCTGACGGGCTGGCACGCGCATTCACCATTGGCGAGTCCTTCATAGGCAACGACAAAGTGGCACTCATCCTGGGTGACAATATTTTTTACGGTGCCGGCATCCAGCCGCTGCTCCGGACGCATTCCGATCCGGACGGCGGTGTCGTGTTCGCCTACCACGTATCAGATCCGGAACGGTATGGCGTGGTGGAATTTGATGAAAACCGGAAAGTGCTGTCCATAGAGGAAAAACCGGTGAAGCCGCGTTCGAACTATGCTGTACCCGGCCTCTACTTCTATGACAACCGCGTGGTGGATATTGCGAAGAACCTCAAGCCAAGCGCCCGGGGGGAATACGAGATCACCGATGTCAACAAGGCTTACCTGGACATGCAGAAGCTGCATGTGGGCATCCTGAGCCGCGGCACCGCATGGCTTGACACCGGCACCTTCCAGTCGCTGATGCAGGCCGCGCAGTTCGTGCAGGTAATCGAGGAGCGGCAGGGCCTCAAGATCGGGTGTATCGAAGAGGTGGCGTATCGCATGGGATTCATATCCCTTGATGAGCTGCACAAACTGGGCCATGAACTGAAGAAAAGCGGGTACGGTGAGTATTTGTTGCAGATCACCTGACACCGCGATAAATTGGACAACCCTGATGCAAACCGTTTTACGAATTATTAATTTTGCCGCAACCGGCATGTACTGAACCCATGATAAAAAACAGGATACTCGTGACCGGCGGCGCCGGTTTTATTGGAAGCAGCCTGGCAACCAAGCTGGCTGAAAACCCGGAGAACCATGTCGTCGTCGTGGACAACCTCAATACCGGGGCGGAGATCAACCTGCCCAAGAGCCCCCACGACAACCTGAAGTTCATCAAGGCGGATGTAAATTTCTTCAAGGACATCTCCAGTATATTTTTCTCCTATAGATTCAACTACGTATTCCATTATGCCGCCGTGGTGGGCGTCAAGCGCACGCTTGCCAACCCCGCTGCCGTGCTCCGCGACCTGGACGGCATCAGCAATATTCTGAACCTGTGTAAAAATACAGGCGTGAAACGGGTGTACTTCTCCTCATCTTCCGAGGTATACGGCGAGCCGTTTGAGTCACCGCAAAACGAGTACACCACGCCGCTCAACTCAAGGCTTCCATATGCCATCGTCAAGAACGCCGGCGAAGCATTCCTGCGGGCCTATAAAAAGGAGTTCGATCTCGACTTCACTATTTTCCGGTTTTTCAACACGTATGGCCCCAGCCAGACATCCGACTTCGTGATGACGCGCTTCATCCGGATGGCCAGGAAGAACCAGGATGTGACGGTTTATGGCGATGGCATGCAAACACGCACCTTTTGCCATATCGACGATAACATCGAAGCCACCACGAATGCCTTTTACGAGGACAAGTTCATCAACGAGGTGGTAAACATAGGCTCGGATGATGAGATTACGATCCTGGATCTTGCAAAGAAGATCATCAGCCTAACCGGCAGCAAATCCGGAATTTCCCACCTGCCTGCACTTATGGAAGGTGACATGGCACGCCGTTGTCCCGACATCAGCAAAATGGACACCCTTCTCAAGCGCCCACGCACTTCCCTTGAAGACGGCATCCGTATGCTGATGGAAAACGTGGGATCCCAGCCTGTAAAAGCAGGCTGATGGACGCCGCGGCTTTTCAGCGTCGTATCGAAGAAGGCATCCGCGGCCTCGGATTCAAATCCGCCCCCGCCCGGTTGTATGATCCCGTCCGCTATATGCTCGACCTTGGCGGCAAGCGCATGCGACCCGTGATGACCCTGATGGGATGTGACCTGTTCGGAGGTGACATCGAACAGGCGGTCAATCCCGCCCTGGGGGTCGAACTGTTTCACAACTTCACGCTGCTGCATGACGACATCATGGACCATGCACCGTTGCGGCGCGGCAGGCCAACGGTGCATGAAAAATGGGATACCAGCACTGCCATCCTGGCCGGGGACGTGATGTTCGTGCGATCATACCAGCTGGTATCCCTGTGCCCGGACCACTGTATACGTGCCGTCACGAAGCTTTTTTCCGATACGGCTATAGAGGTATGCGAAGGACAGCAATACGACCTCGATTATGAATCCCTGGAGGTTTCCATGGAAGACTACCTGACCATGATCACCCTGAAGACTTCGGTGCTGCCCGCCACCGCGCTGAAGACCGGTGCCATTATCGCGGGGGCGCCGGATAAGGATGCCGCCTTGCTGTACGATGCAGGAAAGCATATCGGCATCGCCTTCCAGGTGATGGACGACGTGCTGGACGTTTTCGGCGATGCGGGAAAATTTGGCAAGCAGCCCGGTGGCGATATCCTGGCTGGCAAGAAAACGGGAGTGCTGATCCGGGCACTGGAGACAGCAGGGGCCGGTGACCGGGATGCGCTTTTGCGGTTGTATGCCGACAAGGACATGGAACCGGAAAAAAAGGTCTCAAGCGTAACCCGGCTGTTTGGCGACCTGGGCGTCCGTGAGTCCCTGCAGCAAGAGATGAACCGACACTTCGATACCGCGGTGCAGTCCCTCGATGCCATTAATGCCCCTGCTGAAAAAAAGGAGGCCATGAAGGCGTTTTTCGGACAACTGATGAAGCGCGAGATGTAGCCCGCCATACGGCGTTCGGGCAGGAGTTTCTGTTCCGGGTTCACCGGCCCTGAAGTCAAAATCTGATGCTGCTGCAAATTAACGCTGGCAAAAAGATTCCGCAGGAGAATTCCTGCTTCAATGCGGATCACCTGCCCTGAAGCGTAATTCTGATGCTGTGGCAAGTTATTGCTGGCACCATGATTCCGCAGGAGAATTTCTGCTTCAGGGCGGATCACTGTTCACTAACCGGCAGCGCGATCCAACAGCACCTGTTCTTCACCTTCCGGAGAGCCTCACCCGCAGCGCCTCGCCGAGCATATTAAAAAGCACCACCACTGAAAAGATGGCGGCGCCGGGCAAAAGCACGAGCCACCAGGCCTGGAAGTGTTCACGGCCCTGTGCCAGCATGGAACCCCACGTGACCACATCCTGCGGAACACCGGCGCCGAGGAATGAAAGGGCAGACTCTGCCAGCACGGCGGACGATACACCGAAGGCAATGGCCACCAGCGCCGGTGCGATACCGTTAGGCAATGCATGCCTGAAGATGATCCGGAAGGATGACAGGCCCATGGCACGGGCTGAATCGATAAATGGCATCTGCCTAAGCCGCATCATCTCCGCACGTGTCAGCCTGGCAATGTCTGTCCATGCCGTCAGCCCGATAATGAGCACGAGGGTTACATAGGAAGGCTTCGCAATGGCGGCAATGGCGATGATGAGCACCAGCCGTGGCAGGGAAATCAGCACTTCTACCGTTCGTGATACCATGCTGTCCAATTTCACAAACACCGGTTTACCGAAGTACGGTATACGGGCAAGCACCCTCCCTGTTGCGGTAAACAGCCCGGCAATCGTGGTGCATACAAGCAGGCTGAGCAGCAGCTGCCCGGTGAAATGCAGGCCCGATGCGTTCCAGGCTTCAGCGAGGACTCCTGCACGCACCTGAAAACCGTAGAAAAATCCAAGCACGATTCCCGGAATGAACGCGAGGAACACTCCCCTCCTGGTCCGAAGGCCATGATCACCGAAGTAGCCCGCCGTCGCACCCAGTGTAATCCCGATCAGCGATGCCAGTAACATGCTGAAGATGCCTAGCAGCAGCGATACACGCGCACCGTGTATCAACCCGCTCAGCGTATCGCGTCCCAGCTTGTCGGTACCCAGCACATGCCTGAACCGTGCCGGCAGCACCCGGCCATCCTGTCCTTTCATGACATTAGGTGCCGAGGGTGAAACATATCCGGCATTGGCATAGTCGGGTTTCCCGGGCGACCAGGGCACGAGCGGAAATAGAATCCGCTCACAGCTGAACAGCTTCCAGTCGGTGTGCTCGAGGTCAATGCGCTCCTCACCCACCATCCATACCTGCCGGGAGCTGAACGCCGGGTAACACGACTGGCCCTTGTAGCTGACGTATAGCGGCTTGTGGTTGGCGATAAGCGGCGCCAGCAGCGCAATGGTCAGCCAGGCCACCAGGATCACCCGGCAAATCCGGATCACGCGGACGGGCCGCAGCGGGGTGAATGGCCGGAATGGCAGGATCCCTTTCATGACAGCCTTTCCGGTTTCAGGGTGATGCGCGGGTCAGCTGCCGCGTACAGCACGTCGGCCAGCAGGTAGCCGGTCAGGGTCAGCACGCCGGTAAGTGTAAACACGGCTGAAATCATTGGATAATCCAGGTTGAGGATGGCCTGGTAAGTCTCCAGTCCCATGCCGGGAATGGAAAAGATAGTCTCGACGATGACCGAACCGCTGATCGCAAGGGGGAAGACATTGGCGAACATGGTTATCATGGGCAGCAAGGCATTCCGAAGTGCATGGCGGTAAAGGATCCTGTTTTCGGAAAGCCCTTTGGCACGTGCGGTCCGGATATAATCGCTTTGCAGCACGCCGGCCATGGAACCGCGCATGGTACGGGCGAGGAATGCCAGCGACCCGTAGGTATAGCAGACCACGGGCAAAACGAGGTACGGAAGGGTACCCAGCAGCCTGCCCCAAAACCCCGTGCCTTCCGGGAAGCCCTGCGGCGGCGCCACACCCGAAGCAGGCAGCAGGTGCAGCACCTCGGGATTGGCGAAGGTCATCAGCAGCAGCGTGGCCACCCAGAATACCGGAAGGGCGTAAAGGAAGAACAAGGTGACCGAGGAGGCGCGGTCGAACCGGGACCGCGGACGAACCGCCGCGCGGATGCCCACGGGTATGCTGACCAGGTAGGCCAGCGCGATAGCCAGGAGTGCCAGCATGACAGACCAGTACATGCGTTTGCCGATGATATCGCCAATGGGCTCCCGCGTGGTATAGCTCACACCGAAGTCGCCGCGCACAATCCCGCGTGATGTCTTTCCGTCGCCGAACAGCCATCGGTGGTAACGGTTATCAGGATGCAGGCGCAGGGCGGGGATGTAATTCTTCCACCGGGTGGCACCACCCTCCATGGCGTCAAACGAAGTTTTTATTCTTCCATAGACGACCTGCCCCCGATCCAGCCGCTCCAGTTCATCCAGCATCCCGGATGCATGCAACGGATCACCTGTATGGCCCAGGTCATAGAGCAGCTGCGCCATGGCGTGGGCACCCGGAAACGCGTGGGTGCGACATGCCTGTTCCGCGGCATAAAGTGTATTCATGTACCGGGTGACGGCCTCGTCGTTTCCACAGGCGCGCAACAGCCGTTCGGCTGTTTGCCGCCGGTACGGCGGCTGGCCGGCACCGAAGCCGGCGGGCCTCGACAGCGTGTTCAGGGATACGTAGAACACCGGCAGGTCGAGGCCCAGCTTCTGCCGCCAGTAGGCGCGTTGTTTCGAAACTTCTCCCGGGGCGCCGGCCTGCGCGCCTGCTTCAGGTAACAGGCGTTCCGTGGGATCTCCCGGCGCCAGTGCATTGATAACGAATGCCAGCAGGGAAATGACAAACAGTGCCGGAATGAAAAAGAGGATCCGCCGGGCAATGTATTTCAGCATCACGAGGGCCTAGGGTGATACTTGTGCCGTACCCGCCACGCCCGCGGACAGCAGCCTGAAGTTATTCAGCAGCATGCCCGGCCGCTCGTAGTACAGCTCCACGTCGCCGAAACGCCGGTGGACGATGTTACGCCTGACGCTGGCGAATAGGAATACGATGGGCTGCCGGTCATAGACGATGCGCTGGAACCGCTTCGACAGCTCGATGCGCAGGGAATCCTCCACCGTCGTTTTCACCGAGTCGATCAGCGCGTCGCCGTCGACGTCGCCGAAGCCGGCGAAGTTGCTTCCGTTGCTCTCCCATGCGGAGGTATGCCAAACCTGGGAGAAATCCTCCGGTGCCGATGAGGCGCCCCAGGCACCCAGGGTCATGTCGAAATCGTGCTGCCTGTTATTCGAGATGAAGACCGGGTAGTCGAGGGCACGCAGCTCAGCTTTGAGGCCTGCCTTCGCGAGGCCATCGGCGATGATGGTGGCGATGTCCTTCCATTCCGTCTGCACTGACAGGTAGGTAAGCTCGAACATCATCGGCACCTGCTTCCCGCTGATCTTTTTTTCCAGGATGCCGTCCTGGTCGGTGTCTATCCAACCTGCCGCCGCCAGCAGCTTTTTGGCACCATCCACGTCGGTGGGAACGGGTGTGAGTGATTCGTTGAACTCGCGCTTCAGGAACGACACGGGCCCGGACATTCTTTTATTGATGCCCTTGAAAACGATTCCGTGCAGTTCGTCGTACGGCACGAGCATGGCCACGGCCCGGCGCACGTTGACGTCGTCGAACAGGGCCTTACGGCGCTGGCCGTCCGGCCGGTTGTTCATGGCCAGGTAGGTATAGAAGAACGTATCGGAGAATTCGCCGTGAAAGTTCCGGGCAAAGGCCGGGTCATCGCGCAGGGACAGCAGGGTCGACGGGCTGATGTTGGTAGAGGCATCGTAATTCTGTGCCCTGAACTCCAGCATTTGCGAGTTGGCATCGCGGTTCACCACGAACACGATCCTGTCCGGCAGCGCGGCTTCGTTGAGCGCGGTACTGCCGGCGGTCCAGTGGTTGATTTTCCGTTCAAGCACCAGGCGCTGCCCGTCCTCCCATTCAGCGACCCGGTAGGGTCCCAGGCCGTTGAGGTATTGCGGGTCACGGCCATAGGGGGCACTGTTGAAGCGTTCGGCCCAGGCGGCCAGTGGTGCGTCATTGCCGATCTCCTGTGCGGCATTATCGAAGTCGGCAAGGGTATAATCGCCCAGCACGTTGTCCGGATCGTGGAAGGTACGTTGCATGACGGGCCAGTCGCTCCAGAATATCACGTTATGGATATAGGGTGTCTTCATCACGGCCGTGAACCGGCGCGGGTTTTGCGCGTCAGGCACGAGTTCACCCAGGTTATCCCAGAACGGCTTGGCGTTGGGGTTATCCACGAGCGGGCACTTGGATGCCAGTGCGGTAAAGCGGATATCATCAAATGACAATGCGCTGCCGTCGTCCCATCGGGGCTCGTCGCGTAATTCAAAGGTGATATGCAGCCCGTCGGAGGAGATATCGGGCATGGCACCGGCCAGCCCGGGAACGGGCTCCAGGGTACGGTAGTCGGTTGCGATCAGGAACATCTGTGTATAGAGGAGCACTTCCTGGCGTTGTCCCGATATGCCGTTGGTGGGGTGCAGCATACGCGGCTCGGCGATCCACTGGTAGACGACCGTGTTTTCGCCCGACCAGTCCGCGGGGATACTGTCGGTATCGGGCAGGGCAACAAAACGGTTTTCCTGCGGGATATTCACTGCTTCCTGCCGGGTTAAGGGGCTCTTGCACGCGGCCACCAAAAAAATCATTGAAGCCAGTGCGGCTGGATGCAATCGGGGCATAATTACAAACCTATGGGTAATAGGAATACCTTTATCATGGCGACCACACTCCTTTTTCATAGCGCAATGTTAATCAGCTGCCATCGCAGTGGCAGTGACCCTCATGAGGCCTTGGGGCTCCGGCCATTGATTTTTAATATTTTTGCCCCCCTGACTGGTGAGGTGCCTGAGAGGCCGAAAGGAACAGTTTGCTAAACTGTCGTCCGGGGTTAACCTGGACCGTGGGTTCGAATCCCACCCTCACCGCAAATGCATCGAAGGAGACCCCGCGTAAGCGGGGTTTCTGGTTTTTGGAGCCACGGGGAAAGCTTGCTTTCCGGAGTTGGGTTAAAAGCCAGGAAAACCCGCCGCGTCTCCATTGATGTTGACCATGGGTGTACCGGGATCACCGCAGGTAATCCCTCTTTCGTTGACCGGTAGTCGGCTGCCTGCCCGGCCGACCCATTCGGCTAGGCAGGCGGCCCTCGTTACGGCCATCTTTTACCGTGATCCGGCCTGGAACGCTGTAATTCGCATTACCATATATTTGCGCACCCATTCCCAGCGGTCAATCAGTAATCCAGCATGAAATTTCTCCTCACCGTCCTTATTACTTTCCTTGTTGCTTGCAACGTTATGGCCCAATGGACCAAGTACCAGACATCGAACTCGAATATTCCCGCGAATTCGGTCTGGGACCTGGCCGTCGATTCCGGCAATAACATCTGGGTGGCCACGAACCAGGGACTGGCGAAATTCAACGGCATCACGTGGGATATTTACAATACGGCCAACTCCCCGATCCCCGCAACTTCAAATAACAAGGTCCTGGCCGTTTTCGCCGACAAGGATGAAAACATCTGGCTGGGCACCGACTACGGCCATTTGCTCATGTACGACCAGGATACGACCTGGATCGACTACACCACCGTATGGTTCGGCGACATCCACGCCATCCGGCAGGACCTGAATGGTCATATCTGGGTGGGCCATGCCACGGGCCTCAAGCGTTTCGACGGCAGTTCGTGGACAGACCATTCCGCCAACCTTGTCAATGATTTTGTGACATCGATTGAAATAGACCGGTACAATATTGTATGGGTGGGCACCAAGGTTGGTGTATCGAAGTTCGATAACGCCTCCCAATGGACAGGCTATACCGCTGCCAATTCCGCGCTGTCCGGCAACACCTGGGTGGAGTCCGTCACCTACGGGGCGGGTGATGACATCTGGGTGGGTACCCGGGGCGGCATTTACCGCTTCGACCGGGACACGACCTGGGTCAAGTATACCTCGGCCAATTCCGGCCTGCTGGACGACGAGGTCAATTCCATCGCGGTGGATGCCGACAGCATTGTATGGGTGGCCAATGACGCGGCCTCCATGGGCACGTTCCAGAACGGCACCTGGACGCATACTTTCTTCCCGTTGGGCGTTTCCTTCTCACGCGTGATCACCATCGACCGGAACGGTGTCAAGTGGGTGGGCACGCAGGGTGGCTTGCTGAGCACTAATGCCGCCGGGGCGGGGCCCATCTACCTGGGGGCAGGCGAATCCGGCGCAGCAATTCGGCTAGAGGTTTTTCCCAATCCCGCCACCACCCATCTCACAATAGCACACCCCCGCATTCATGATGGCACGGTGCAATTGTTCAATACGTTCGGAAGACTGGTAGAAAAAGTTGCGCTCGTCCCGGGGGCTACCACGATAGGCACACAAGGTCTTGCACCGGGTATGTACATGCTGCGGATCGAAACGCCGTCCGGCGTACATTCGAGAAAAGTCCTGATTAAGTGACAGCAGTGCCTTTGTAACGCTAAGGCATCCGCGATTCTCATGGGTTCGCTTTCAAACCCGCTATTTTTCGCACCCTTTTGAATACGATATACATGAAAACCCCAGCGGCCGACAGCTGCAGGACCCCGGAGGCTGTCATTACCGCACCCCAGGCGGGCTCATGCTTGTAGAAAAATACCGGTTCGCTGACAAGCCGTGCGGCAAGGCCGATGTTAAGTGCGAAATAGCAGTAGCGCGCCTGCCACGTCCTGTAGCGCCCGCCCCCGGCGGGAAAGGCCTCCTTGTTGAGCGGGAACATCCACAGGGCCACACCCATGACGATATTCACCAACCAGCCAACCAGGCCCATGTGCATGTGTACCACCGACCATGTCCTGTCTAATGGAATCTGCTGCCACCTGCAATACAGGAATACCGCACCGAGCAGGAAGGTCAGCGCCAGGTAGACGGCGCTGGTGCGGATGAACCATCGTACGGTTTGGGGCAAGTCGGAATTACTTGGTTAGATATTCGCATTTGCCGGCACCATACCGGCACACGGGCAAAGGTACTTTATGCAGTGATATTCCCGCAAAAGCCAGGTTTACCGAAAACCAGGAACAACAAATAATTTAATGCTTTAACCTGGGGAAAAAATCTCCCTTGCGGGGGATTTGGCGGAAATGGTCGTTGAGTTACCGGCCGTGGTCTTCCGCTGCTGAGAATACCTTGAAGGAGGTCACACCGTCCGGTGCCTGGACTTCCACGATGTAAAATCCGTGATCATCATCGACATCGAATGTTTCAATGAAGGCGCCCCGGGGCTTTTTGACCCTCCACTGGCGCACCAGCACACCCACGTTATTGCGCAGGGACACGATATAATTTGCCGGATCATCGGTCGGGAAGCTGATGTTCAGCTGCTCCCTGAAAGGCACAGGAAAAATCTCGACGGCATTTTTCAGAATGTAGTTCCTAACGCTGATTACCTCCGAATGGGTACTGTTCCCGTCATAATCGACCTGTTCTAGCCGGTAATAGGCCATATCCTTATCGGTGTTGATGTAATCGGTCCAGGTATAGTCAACCTGCTCGGTCGAGTTACCGGCGCCCTCGATCCGGCCGATCGTTTCGAAATGCTCCCCGTCAAAACTGCGCTGCACCATGAAGTAGTCATTGTCAATTTCACTGGCGGTGGACCATTCCAGCAGGTTGTAACTGCCAAGATTCCGGCCCTTGAAACTGATCATCTCCACGGGAAGCGGGAACAGGCACGGACAGGGCACCAGGTTAACCTGCATATCGCGCTGTACGGAGCCAACCTGAACGCCATTCCGGTATTCGGTAGCCCTGACGGCCATCACATACTGACCCTGGAAGGTCGGCCAGATGAAGGCCTGGCCTGTATTCTGGTCAAACGTCATGGCCGGTGATGAGGGAATCGGTGTGGTGTTTGTATAGCCGCTCAACCAGCTGACATAGCTGCCGGCACTTGTCTGCGGGGTCACCAGTTGGTAAACCATGGAGTCACTATCAAGGTCTGTCCCGGCCATGTCCATTCCGAAGGGAGCATCCGTACACCTGAAAGGCAAGGGCTTTTCGTTGAATCGCATGGAATTGTTACTGGGAAAGTTCAGGTTGTCCAGGGTAGCAAAGAAATATTGGCTCTGGGAACCAGGATTCTGGATATTGTTGATGACCCAATTCCGGCAACAGGTACTCCACCAGAATGTCCAGTCTGAACAATTTGCCGGTAACTGGTAAATACCTGCAGGCAGGTAATACAGGTACTCCTGCACCCCGAATACGGAACCACCATTGCAGGTTGAGGTACCCAGGTTGCAAATCGGCGGTACTTCAACCCCACCCGGATGAATCAGCGTTAACGGTATATTATAGCCACAGGAATTGGATTGAAGTCTCAGGGTAACCTGTGAAGGGGCATTGATTCCGGCACAATCCCGGTAAAAGTAAACACGGAATACATAGAAATTGCCCCCGGCCCATGAGTACCAAATATCAGCGGCAGCGGCATGCGTTGCACTCGCCTTTTCCGTGGTTGCCATGTTAAGTGACATGGCAAAAACAGTCAGCAGCACAATTCTGGACAGGATATTCCGGATCAGGCCTGGCATGGCAAGTACACATTTATAACCATATGTAAATTTACCGAAGGATTGCCAGAATACGCATAACTTTTACCACATTTTCCGCACCGCCCTGTTCATTTCAGTCGGTTAAATATCAGTGTATTATATGATTTTTAACAACGGCTACAGTCAACCCGCCAAACAGGCCGTGATTAAATAATGGCAAAGACCGCTTTTAAAACAAGCAGCCATTGACAAGCTTAATTCAGAAGGATTGCAATAAACCGCGTCATCTCTGCCGGATCATGGCTTCCATTCCGGACCCTGCACCTGGTGGTATTTGCCTTTTGCGATCGAATTGCCGGAAGGCGGTTTCTTCAATTAAATAGTCGTGATCCAGCGGTAGCCGGCCACGATACAACGGACGTCTTACCTTATTTTTTCCCTGAATAGCCTTCCGGGCGCGATATACCATCAAAATATCAGCCTTCAGAAGCCTGAATGCGCCCACTGGCATATCTGATTCCAAAAACAAATGAAATGCCATTCCTAAGCTGTCGATCCTAGTAAAAAGTGCAAATCTGACGGGCGGCGGGCTCCCGATTATTATTCCCGCGTAACCGGGCAGGCCTGGTCATGCTGCCATGGCACATTTCACTATAAATCAGCCTCTCCCCCCGCAAATCAATTTCGTTAGCAATGCCTTCGGGCATACGTTTGTGTGCGAATCCAAAAAACACACACAAATGAAAACTCGAATCTTCTCCACATTGCTGGTTTCTGTACTTGCGCCATCCTGGTGTGTCAGCCAGTCCTCCCCCGGCAAGCCTGGCCTTGCATTTACACCAGGCGAACTGCAGCAGGAAACCCACACTGTAATTAATGATAAACTGTGGGGCGAACTGAACCTGGGATACTCGAGCCGGGGACCTGGCGGCGGATTATCGATACACTACCTTGCCGGCAGAAAGATCTTAGGTGCCAACATGTATAAAGCACATAACTGTGATATTCATGGCAACGATCACGGTCATTTTTCCCACGATCACAGCAGCGGGCACCACAGGACCATCGAGGCACTGGGCTTTCATTCCGGCATCCTGATACCGGGTTCATGGAACCTGGTCATGACGGCTGGCGTTTCCGTGTACAAGTTCAACTATATGAGTACGAAGCCGACGACTGATGACTTCACGCTGCCCAACATATGGGCCACCATCATAAACCGCGACTACCAGGACGAACTGATCGTGTCGCGGCGGGTCCGGACCATCGGGTTTCCGGTGGAGATGAAGGCACATTTATGGCCGGACAGGTTTACGGGGTTGAGTGTAGGGTTGCGCGCCGACCTGAACCTGCATAGTTCTTTCTTTTCAGCCCACCTTGGCATCAGGCTTGGGCGACACGGGGAGAAAAGAATCAAAAGAGGGTTAGCGCGCACAGAGTTGTATTGAAATGAAAGATGCCCGATTCAGCATCCCGGTCACGAATGATATCCAACGATCCCATTATAGCAACCCCGGGATCAACCGGCATGCCGATTCGCTGTTAAACGATACCTGATACCTGCCATTCATTTTCCTGCTGCTGCTGGTAATGCCAACGCTTATTACGCCTGACAAGGTAACATCAATAGGTTATTATTAGATTTACGAAAAACCCCCTGATGAAGTCACTAAAGCCCGTCTGGCTCGTCCTGCTTCCATTTACGCTGCAGGCTCAAAGCCCGGGCCACACAGGAACTGCCAACCTGACCGCCTGGTTCAGGGCCGACGGCCTGCCACCAGTGGTCACCAGCTGGACCACTACCTGGCCCACAGGTTTCAGCGCCATCACGCTTACCGATAACAGCACACCGTACCCCGTGGCCACGGACGCGCCTGCCGGCGCGACGTCGAACTATAACTTCACGGTAGACTTCTCCGGTAACTCGCTGTCCGCCCTGAAGGCACTTGAAAACAGCGGTACGTTCGACCTGCTGGACAACAACAATCCCGGTGACGAAGGGACCTTCTTTGCTGTGTATTACCTGCCCAACTATACCCAGAATGGGCATATTGTCATGTTCCGCGAAGGTACCGGCACGGTCGACGGCATCCAGTTCCGTGTGCTGGGACCATTGCCGGTCCTGAACCGACTGGCCATCGGGACCGGCGCCGCCTCTACCGATGCTTCGCGCGATATACAGGAAGATTTCCGTCCGGTGATCTTCGCCTGCGACGGCAATCGCTCGGGACCTGGCACACTACGCACCTACAGGCGGTCCCTGCTGTATACCGGCGGCGGCCCATCGGGCAGCACCGGCGCCTCCGGTTTGTACTTCGGGGTACGCTTCGGGAGCGGAACCTACAATGCACCGTACGACGGCTTCATCTCCGAGGTGATCTTTTACAACAAGGACCTCACACCGGCCGAGTACGCCCGGGTCCACTCCTACCTTGCCGTCAAGTTCGGCATCACGCTCGAGAATTCCGGCGGCGGGACGCAGGGCGATTACGTCACCTCCAGCGGCAGCCTGGCATGGGATGCCTCGGACAACCCCGCTTACCACACCGACGTCATTGGCATTGCACGCGACGACAGCACCGCCCTTCTCCAGAAACAATCCCATTCGTTCGATGATTCCACACGCCTGTATGTTGGGGTGATCGCCGTCTCCAATGCCGGCAACATGGACAGCATTGCGTCGGACGGGTCATATGTGATCATGGGACACGACAATGGCCTGATGTGTCCGTCGCCAGCTACTGCCGCCGAGGTTCCCTCCTCCCCCGGGCCCGTTATCACGCGGCTCGGCCGGGAGTGGAAAGTCACCAATACGGGGTTTTCCGGAATGTTCAGTTGTGACTTCACCCTGGGCGCATTTGCCAACCCGGCTGTTCTGCCATCCGA
>JAHEKC010000111.1 GCA_024638565.1 Bacteroidota bacterium | reverse complement strand
AAGCGGCGGTGCACCACGTCATCCTGCGTGATGAGCTGCAGCTTGTCCTCCAGCAGCACCTTGCCCGCGAGGTCATTCTCCTTGACGATCTTGTGATGCAGCCTGAAGCGTGCTTCCGTGAATGCCCAGTGCGCGGGCGTAAACGTGTACCGCTTTTTGGTGCCGGGTGATTTGCGTTCGAACCAATCGTGCGCCAGGTTGGGATTGCCTTTCAGGCTCAGGGTTTCTTGGAAGGTCTCGCCGAGCCTGGAATCGAATACGAACTCAGGCATGCCCCTGCTGTCGCGAATCAGCAGCGCCTGCCGCTGGGAGGCCCAGTCAGGTACCCCGTGTTCGGGCTGGCAGGTGGTGAACACCTGGTAGAATGCCGTTCCGCGGTAGCACAGCCCGTCCAGCAGCGACTTGTAGAGCGCGCCGGTATTCGCTACCGACACCTGCGCCACATACGGCGATCCATGGCCGCCGATGAAAGACTCGGCCACGGATTTCTTCTCGGTCATCTTTCCTTCACTGTGCGCGCCGAACTGGTTCATGTCAAATCCGCCGGTCATAGGCGAGGAGTCGGAATTCTGTCCGCCCGTGTTGGAGTAAACCTGTGTGTCCAGCATCAGCATCTTCACGTTGGGCCGGTTTTGAAGAATCACCTTGGAGACGTTCTGGTACCCGATATCGCCCATGGCGCCGTCACCGCCAATGACCCAGACCTTGGGCATTTCCGTGATCTCGTCGTCCGTCATATACATGTCACCGAAGTGGGTGTACCTGAACCAGTCGTTTTCCGAGAATCCGTCAGAGAACCCGCCAAGCGTGACATCTGCAAACCGTTCCGGGATGACCGACTGGCGGCCGTAGTCCTGTATGAAGCTTTCGCCGATGAGCCAGCCAATGGTAGCGCCGTCCTGGAACAGCGAGTTCATCCACGGGTAGGGGTGCGGATTGTTGGGAGGCGTCGATCCGTACACGGTATTGCAGCCTGTATGCGCCGCCATGGCCATGGTGGCCATGCCGTTGGGTGCCATTCCTTCCAGCATCTGGACCTTATCATGATTGTCGGCATCGGTTCGCATTACAGCTACGATACCACCTATAAGATCCCGGTCGGTTCCCTTGAATTCTGCTTTTATACGCGCATCAGATTCCCGCGATCCTTCCGCGCCATACCCCATCAGGATATGCAGCACGGTCTTGCGAAACGCCTGGTAGCCGTTTTCGTCCTTCCCGCGAAAAGTCTCCAGCAACTGCAGGCCTTCCTTCTCCAGCCGGTCAGCCTTTTCACGCAGCCGTCGCGCTTTCTTGTGAAAGACCGGTCGCATGAATGATTCGGTAAGCGTGGCCAGGGCACGCAGGATGGATTTCTCCCCGCAGCCCGCACAGGCGCCGTCACCCGACACCAGCGCATCGTAGTTCGACTGGATCATCAGGTGGAATTTAAGGGCTGCCGCCTTGGTATCTTCCATGTGGTCGTCGTCGAAGATGCCGAGGTACTTTTTGGGCGTGTTCCGAAGCAGCTTGAGGAATCCCTCGGCCGACTTCGTATCCGCATGCATTTGTTCGGTTTCGGGCATCATCTTCAGCGCTTCATGGCTGCCGCAGGCATCCACGCAGGCCGCGCAGCCCTTGCAAAGGTCCCTGACGAATATGGAAAAGACTCCTCCGGAACCAGGATCCTTCTTTTCCGGACCTCCGAATATGCCGCGGGTGTTCAGATAGGCCACGGGCAGGATGGCAAGGATGCGTCCCAATTCGTCCTTCGCTTCGGAATTCACTTCGCCGTTAAGCTTCGCAACCTGCTCCATGACGATTTCCCGAAACTGCTCCTTGTCTTCCTTCTTCTTGTCATTGGCGTTTGCCAGCATCCGACTCCGCACGGCTTCCTCGATCTCCGGCATCTTATTCAGAATGGCATCGCGTGCTTTGGCGTCTGATACGTAATGCCTGGCAGCTGTTGAGATAACGGCGCCGATATCCTGGGCCGTGTTCGGAAGTGCGGTGTCCGGGCATACGGTGATGCAGTCCATGCACTGGGTGCAATTCTCCGCAATGAAGACGGGGATCTCCCGGCGTGAAACATATTTGCTTGCATTTGCACCCGAGGCCGCCGCCATCATGCCTACTGAAGCCAGGGGGCTCGCGGGCTGGTGATAACCCATCCCTGCCTTGAATTCCCGGTCGAACGTTGAACCGGAGAAAAGCGGCGCCTTGCCGTTGCCGTTTGCATGGCCATTGGCGTGCGTGGCCAGGCCGTTGCCTTCGCCCGGCAGGAGGAGATCGCCGATGAATCCCGACCGGTCTGGCGCGTCTTTATCGCCATGCGGCACCTCGATGACCAGGTCATAGCCCTGCTGCATCACGGTCATGTTCGATTCGATGACTTCTTCGCCAAACCTGCCGAACTTCGCCTGGTACTGGTTGCGCACGATCTGGAGAAATTCTTCCCGTGGGATATGATGCTCTTCCAGGAGCGGGGAAACGCGGAAAAACGCGCCCAGGAATGCATTGCCCTGCATGCGTGTCTGCAGGTCCTCGCGCGAGGTGGCGTTCTTGGCAATGTCGAAGCCATGCAGGATGTAAATCCGGATCTGCTTATCGATGATTTCCTTCCGGAATCTTTTGGGAATTCGCTGCCAGGCCTCATCCGGCGTTTTGGCGTTGGACTCCCATACGAAAGCGCCCTTGTCCTGAATGCCATCCAGCGGGTTGGTATGCAGGAATACCTTGGGGTCGCAGCACAACACCACGTTGCAATGGTGGAGGTCGCAGTTTACCCGCACCCGTTCCGGCGCGGCGATGAGGAAGTAATTCGTTGGTGCGCCTTTTTTCTCCGATCCGTATTTCGGGTTGGCACTGATGTGTACGACCTCTTTCGGCGTGCCGTCATCATCGTACAGCTTATCGCGTTCGGCGATGTAGTTTGAAATGGCACCTATCACACCGCCCATGTTCTTGCCCGTGGTGATCATGCCCCAGCCGCCGATGGAATGGAAGCGGATGGCGATGGAGTGATCGGGCAGGCCTGAAGGGGTATCCTCTGATTTTACGGCATACGGGTGATCGACGCCGGCGAAGAAAAACCGGACGCCGTCAGAAGCTTTCTTGCCGTCCTGCCGTGCGATCTGACCGGTGGCGAACTCATATGCACCGATGGAATGCTCGGGGCGGAAGTCGCGGGAGCCAAGGCCATAGGAGCCGGAAAAGATCCTGGGCATCTCTGTCGCCGGGTCCAGTGACCCGATACCTGCATGGGCGTTGGTGACATTATTTTCCGCCGCTTTCTGCAGGGCCGTTTTTATATCACGTGTCAGCGGGTTGTCCCCGGCCAGGGGTTCGTCCGTACGTTCCATGACGATCACTGCTTTCTTGCCTTTCAGCGCATTCACGATGGCCTGCTCGGGGAATGGCCTCAGGACATTCACATGGATGACACCAAATTTCTCGCCCCGCGTTTCCCGGATATAGTCACTCGCCATTTCGAGGTTCTCGGCGGCACTGCCCAGCGCCACGAAGACCGTATCGGCATCGTCGCAGTTATACTGCGATATGAGCCCGTAATGGCGGCCGGTAAGCTTTCCATATTCGGCATAAGCCTGTTCCAGCATGCCGAGGATGTTCTCTGTAAAATTATTCCTGCGGGCCGCCACCCCGTTCATGTAGTGCTCCTGGTTCTGCACCGGTCCCAGCAGGATGGGGTTCTTCAGGTCTACTGCGGCGGGTACGCGACGGCGTCTGGGACCGAAAAGGGTCTGCTGCGCCGCGGTGGGGCAATCAATCTCGTCGCCGGGGTCTCCCAGGAAGGATCGCACCAGCTCGGCTTCCGGTTTGATGAATGACTTTTCGAGGTGGCTTATGATAAAACCGTCCTGCACATTGATGCCCGGATTGAGCGCCAGTTCGTTAACCTTTCTCAGGATGATGGACTGGTCGGCACCCTGCTGTGCTTCCTTCGCAAAGACGACGGTCCACCCCGTGTCGAGCGTCGCGTATACGTCGTCGTGCCCGCAGTGCACGTTCAGCGCATGCTTGGTCAGCGCGCGTGCGGCCACTTCAAGCGTCATCGTACAAAGCTTGCCGGGTGCGTGGTAGTACTGTTCCAGCCCGTAGATGACACCCTGCCCCGAGGTGAAGTTGACCACGCGTTTGCCTGTGACGGCAGCCGCGATGGCGCCGCCCTGTGCTGCATGTTCCCCTTCGGCTTCGATAGCCAGGAAGCTGCGGCCGAAGGCGTTGAGCTGTCCCTTGGCATACAGCCTTTCAAACATCTCCCCGCCCTCGGTGGAGGGGGTGATGGGGTAGAACACCCCGGCATCGCAAATCAGGGCCTCGGTAAGGGCCATCAGCTGGTTGCCATTCATGGTCACCCGGGTGCCGGGAAAGCGGACGGTGGTATTTGCAGTTTTCTGGCTCATGATGCAGGTGGTTATTGCTTATACAAATATGTCCAATTAGCCTCAATACGGCCAGCGTAAGTCCCTGAAAATTGTCAAAAAATGAAGAAAATCATGGCTTTTCGGGGCTACGGGTGAGTTTCGTCAGCATGGTGACGGGCGGGTTGCCTGGGGCATGCTATTTGACCGGTACCAGGAACTGACAGAGACCTGTTAAGTTCCCGGAGACCATCATTGCAATCCTGGTATGGTGCACATCAGCAGGCGAAAAGCTGGCGTTGAAGTTCCCTGGCTCAGCTTCGCCAGATGTATTTCGTTTGCACATCCGGACTAATGATTAATCAGCTTTAATTATCTTCTTAATCATTCTCTCACTTTCAGTTTCCACATCTATAAAATATACACCGATCGCCAGGCTTTCAAGTTCAAGTGTGATTGAATAATAGCCATCATTAATATCGTCATCCCTGCGGAGTACTTTTTGCCCTAAGATGTTTGTAAGGCTAATCCTTACACTATTGATTCCTGGGTATTGAATGGTCAGCGAAAGATTAGAAATAAAAGGGTTAGGAGCAATCAGGAAAACACTATCCAGCTCAACAATATCCTCTGTTTCCGGGCGAAAGTAGCTTTGGATGTAGTTGGGTAGTCCGATCCTTGACTTTTTCCCGTTCAATGAAATATAATTTTCGAAATAATTGCAGGCAAGGCCCGCTTCCTCAGGTTTGGTAATGGCACCCAGATAGGTTCTTTGGGGTTCGGCTACATATATTATGCCGTCGCTTGCCAGTTGCAATGAAGCAAGATTGATATTGGAGGATGTGCCAATCACCTTTCGAGAGGAAATGATGCTTGACGAAATGTTCGAAGTAAGATCCCATTGAAAGATATTATGCAGACCTACATTGGCGCAATATAAATACCTGTCCAGCGGCGAAAACTCGATTCCATACCCACCCTGGTTAGCCGTGGGCATAAATAAATTAATCAGTTTGGAGATAAGCCCCGTATTGTCATCGAAATCCATCAACTCTACATAGCCGGTATAGATTGCATTGGCGATTTTGGTTCCATCGTGTGAAAACTTCAATTGCCCTATGGAGTTGAAACCCTGGTAAATAGTTCCGGTTTTGCTTATTACAGGTGATGAAATCCCCGAGGAGGTAACCATGTATGCAAGGAAGGCGTCCGAGTCGTCAGTATGTGCCAGAACCCAGTAGTCTGTATCATTGGAGTGCTTTACAGCCGTTAACTTTTCGGATGATGGCGTAAACAGGGTGTCGTTCTTAATCGTAATGTCGCCATTGCCGTTGTTCAGGTTCATGTCTATAACTGAATAGCACAGATTCCTGCTGCCAGGCGGAAACCAAGTTTGGCTAACAGTAAAAACATAGTACAGCTTGTCATTCCCCGGGTTTGGAATGATCAACGCGGACTGTGTGGCTGAATGATTTCCCTGGAGGTCGTAGCCATTCGGCATCTGAATATGATTTTTATCCCAGACGCTCATCCCGTTTGTATAGAATAGTAGGTTCCCGGAGGAGTCGCTGATACATGAAACTCCTTCCTTCTGATTCATGACGCTGTTTGTCAGCGCAAGGGGCCCTCCTGAATTAAAGTCAAGCCCCGCATGTTCTCCAAAATACCAGGTGTTTGTTTGCTCTTGTGAAAACGAAAATTGACAGCTGCTTGCGGCTGCCAGGCACATTAGCATTGACTTTTTCACTATTGTATGGATCATGCTCGTCCCATTAGCGGAATCCAGGAATTAGGCAACCCAGGCAGTATGTTTATCGCAATTGACGATTTGCGTCCTGTTGCTTTCAAATTATTGCTATCCGGTTTCAACCATTGAAGTTACTGCATAAAACAATCCATCCGACGCTACAGGTAATCTTGTAACACGTTATCGTTCAGGTGGTGATGGGTGCCGGTGGAATGTGGCCCATTGTTTTAGCGCAGGTTGCGTAAATTAGTATGCAAATTGGCAAAATTCATGCGTAAATTCCTTTTTAAAATTCTTGTTGCGATTGCTTGCCTGCCCGTTGCCGCACATGCGCAACTGCTCCAGCCGAACGACCTCACCTGGGATTCGCTTAAGATCGAATTCAACAACCTGTCGGCATATCCGCGTATTGTTTCCGTGCTGAGTGTGAACTGCCTGCCCTGCAGGCTGCATCGTGATGACATCCGGAACCAGGTGATGAACGCCTGCACGAATCCCGGCCTGCGGTGGATGATCATCTGGATGGAAGATCCCTCGCACCCGGCGGTGCGCAACGATGCCGTTAATCAGGCTGCGCTGATCAACGACCCGCGGGTGATCCAGTACTGGTTCGCGGAGCACCAGCCGCAATCTCCGAAAAATGACAGTGTGTCCTACCTTTTCGGGGGCATGCCATGGCTCGGATGCGGGTATGCATACGACTTCAGCCTGCTGTACAGCCCCGGCGTCAGCTGGGCGGCCACGTTGCCCGCTCCCGGCTATTGCATGGGTAAGATAACGACCTGCTGCAACCCATATAGCGTGGGTAACTTCAAGCAACAGGTGATCAACAACGGTTTCTGCAATGCGACCGGCATCGGGCACCTGGCAGGCAACCCTGATGTCATGATTTCGCAGGACGGTGACATGATAGAAGTTTATATCCCAGGAAACCGTGATGCACTACCTGAAATGTCCATTTACGATACCGGCGGGAGGAAGGTGAAGGCCTTAAATCCCCATGCATCTGACGGGAATGTTTTCAGGTTCCGCAGCGGCGAATTGACGACCGGAATATATATGCTGGGTATAACCTATGAAGGCTATTCAGCATTCAAGCGATTTTACGTGTTGCCACGATGAAAAAAAGACTACTCACCATCATGGTCCTTTTGTTTCCGGGAAGCATGCAGGCCCAAACTTTTTCCATGTCGCCCGATACCTCGTGGGCCGCGGGCGATACAAGTGTGTACCTGCTGAACTGCTATGCCCACATCCACAACCCGTCGAACGATACCCTGTGGCTCACTTGGCAGCGGACCTTCCAGTCCCTGCCTTCCGGGTGGAGTGCCAGCGTCTGCGACGAGTTGCTTTGCTACCCGCCCGGCGTGGATTCGGGTAGTGTGTCGGTGCTGCCCAATGATTCCTCCCTGCTGGCGGTGCAGTATTATACCTTCGGGCAACAGGGAAGCGGTGAAATGCATGTGGTCGTATATGATACCCAGGACAGCGTCGCCACCGCTACCAAAACAGTGTATATCGGTACGATCACCGTTTCGTCAGTCGGGGAGCACCCCGTTAATTCGTTTGCCGCTTTTCCGAATCCCACCCGGGGGCCGTTAACGGTTGCCGGCAACCGTTCCCCCGGCCATCCGGTAAGCGTCAGGGTTTATAACCTTCAATTGCAAAAGGTGCTTGAAGACGTTATACCGGCCGGAAGCAGCACCCTCGGGCTGGACCTTTCGAACCTGCCGGGCGGTCTGTACCAGGTAATCATGGGCTATGGGGAAAAAAGCACCATCACCAGGGTGGTGAAGCATTAGCGATAGGATTCATTTCA
>JAHEKC010000110.1 GCA_024638565.1 Bacteroidota bacterium | reverse complement strand
ACAAAATACATGGGCATTTTTCCCTTGCCCTTAGCGGCTATATCCCCACGGCTGGTAAAAGTGAATTGAGGATCGGCCTTTAGCAAATTAAATGTGGCCTGGCTAATGTTCACCTTTCCTGCCTGGCCGTTGCTTTCAACCCTTGATGCTGTATTTACCGTATCACCCCAGATGTCATACTGGAATTTCTTGACACCTACAATGCCGGCCACAACGGGGCCGGTATGAATACCCACCCGCATCTCGAATGGAATTCTTCCTTCTTTTGATCGTATCATTTTACGTTCCTGCATAAAAGCTATCATTTCCAGTCCCGCCAATACTGTGCTTCTTACGGAACTCCCTGATGGAACCGGTAACCCGCCGGCAGCCATGTAGGAGTCACCAATTGTTTTGATTTTTTCGATTTTGTATTTGCCACAGATGGCATCAAAAGCTTCAAAGCAAGCATTAATTTCAGATACCAGTTCATTTGCGCTCATCTTTTCGGAAGTTTGCGTGAATTCCTTAAAATCTGTAAAGAGAATGGACACCCTGTCAAAATCTCTGGCTTCAGCCCGGCCTTTTTCTTTGAGTTCTTCTGCAATTTCAACAGGAAGTATATTAAGCAACAAGTTATCTGAACGGTCTTTTTCTCTTGAAATAATTTCTTTGGATTTCTTTACAAATTTCCATCGTGTATAATATCCAATGGCAAGAAGAAAAAATATTATGCCAGATCCAATAGCCATGTTCCTTGTTTTGTTCTTCACTCTGACTTCTTCTTCGTGAGCTATTTGTAATAGGCGTTCTTTGTCAACCTGAGCCAGGCTATCCGCGACCATTTGTTTGTGAAATTCGAAGCGCTGAAGATCCTTAGCTGCCTGTTCTCTGTTCAGCTGTACCTGGATCAGTTGGTGTTTCTCATGGAATTCAACAGCATGCCGATGATCACCAAGTGCTTTGTATGAATTAAACAAACACTCACAAGCTTCAAGCTCCTTTGTTAACTGACCAGAGCCCAAAAAAGCATTGTAGGCCGTAAGACACAACTTAACAGCGCTTTTGTGATTTCCCAGTTCTGCAATCATTTTCCCTTCACTGTAGTCAACCAAAGGTGTAAGGTGTTTGGACGACGTCTCATGTATCCCAGCTATATTAGCCCGGTACAATGCTATTTCTTTTGCAGCTTCGGTATACATTTTAGCATTCACCAATATATAGATCTTGTCAGCTACTATTGCCATTAAATCAATTAAATCATCTTGTTCCCTTTTCCATGCTTCCGCTTGTTCAAGAAGTCGTATGGCTTTCGAATGGTTTCCTCGATTATTTTCAATATGAGCCAAATGACGTAAAATGTTAATTTCTTCTGATATATAACCGCTTTTACGGCAAATCTCCAATGCCCGTTCATGGTAATAGTCGCCTTCTTCGGTAATATCCAAAGACAGATATATGTCCGCCATATTGTGGTAAGCATTTGCGAGACGGACCCAATTGCCTAATTCTTCAGCAAGCTTTACACTAAGACTTGCAAAATGAATTTTTTGTGACATATTCCCTCTCAGTGAATGGGCCTGGACCAACATAGACGCACAATCAAGCCTGCCTCTAAGATGTTGCTCTTTATTCATCCTCTCATATGCACGCTCACATAAAATGAAGCCATCCTCAATTTGTCCGGAGTACATTAAAACGATTCCTTTTAGTGTGCTCGAAATGGCTTCACCATAACTCTCGCCAAGCCTTTTGTATATAATGAGTGCTGAGTCAAGTAGCGCCATTCCTCGGAAGACTTGATTTTCAATAATGAAAAAATACCCTTTGTTCAAAAGGCCGTCAGCCAAATGCTTTTCTGATCCGAGTGCCTTCGATTCGCGGATTACTAAATCACTATAGAAAGCAACAGAATCCTTATAGGAGATGATCTGAGCGTGATAAGTTATTTGAGTTAAAGCGTTGAGGCGCGTTGTGTCTGGAAGCGAATTATCGTTCCATACCGATTTCAATGAGTCCAGGTTCTTCTGGGAGAAGCCAAGCATTGGCAATCCGACTAAAATGCAAGAGAGAAGAAATTGTTTAAACATTACCGGCGGAATATATCACGCGTCAGCGCGCTTCAATATTAGGTTAGTTTATAAGGGAAATAGAAAGATAGGAATTGTTTCAACAAAGGCCCAAATGCAATGCAATGAATTGTATATCAATAATTAAAATATCAGATAAATTTGGACCGGCAAGGGTTTTAACTGTTAATTCAGCTGCCCTGAAGCAAGATTCGGAAGCTTCAGGTTCTTTATCAATCAGGTTGCGATTTCAGATTGGTGCTTCAGGTGTTCACCATAATTAACTCGGTGTGTCCTCGTCAGGAGACAGGATTGGCGGCCTGGGGTACCGGACATGGAACGGTTTCGGGAAAGAAAAATATTTTTCATATATTGTTCTGATAACATTTAAACGATCTAAACAATAAAACTATGAAACTGACTTTGATAACTAAGCTGGTAAACGGCATTAAAGGTGGCGTAAAGGGTAGCCTGGAAGGCGCCGCTGATGTGGGAAGCAGCGCTGTAAACGTCGTAAAGGATTTAACAGTAACCACACTTAAAGGAACCGGCGGCCTCGTGAAAGAAGGCATCAAGGTGCCAGCATCCATTGTGAAAGGGGCGATAGATGGCTTGGCCGACCTTGGCGTATCCGTTGTTAAGGGAGCGAAAGGAATTGTAAACGGAGCGGTGCAGGGTGCGATGGAATCCGGGATAAAGCAGGAAGAGGCCGTCGAAGGAGCTGTTTCAGAAACACTTAACAGCGTGGCCGAAGTAGGGGTCGAGACGGCCGAAATTGCCGTGGAAGCCGTGAAGGGTGCTGTTGAGGGCGTGAAGCAGGTTGGCGGCGATACGGTGGAAGCCACGAAGCAATCCGTTCTGGCGGCGGTTAAGGTTTCTCAAACCATGGGAGCGGAAGTAGCCGATTCGGTCAAGGAATCCCTCAAGAAAAGCGTGGAAGGAGCCGAGGATATCCTCAATGAGGTAAAGCCCCAGAAGGCCTAGACGGAATTAGAAAACCAGGGTCGCCCGGGCGCGCAGGCGTCCGGAGCCGGGAACCGGTGAAGGGCGCAGTGAGTTGTGGCGGTGCCGGAATGCAGGGCGTCCATCAGCCACGTGCTAATAGCATTGCCCATGGCTTTCCTTATATTTCTATTGCACCAAGAAACACTTTAACCTGAAACGCGCTATTATGGCCGATACCATTGTATTCAAATTCGCAAAGTTCGATAAGGAGAAATATCACCAGGCCGTGAAGGACCTGGAAGCAGCGGGGCAGGGCAGTCCTGCCGGACGTTCCTTCCATGTGGCCTCGGAGCTCGCTGACGGCGGGATGATGATCATCGATATCTGGGACTCCAGGGAGCAGTTCGATGCTTTCGGGAAAACGCTCATCCCCATCCTGGAAAAGAACGGCATCGACCCTGCCCGGCCGAAAGTTTACCCGACGGTCAATGTGATCAAGTAGCGGGGCAGCAAGAACAGCATCCTTCAGGGCGCAATATATTCCTTCACCAGCCTGCGTTCCAGGTATGTGCAGGTGGCCCTGTATTGTTGAATATAAGCCGTCTGTCCGGCAATCTCAACGCCGGTGTACCTGCTGTAGTACCGATGCTGGATCCAGTTGAACCCGCACACGCTGAACGGGGTTCCATCCATGTTATAATGATGTCCCTGGTGATCGAACACTGGGTAGGTGCCCGGGGCGACTGTCACGGTCATACCGGGGTTTTTCGTGATCCAGTAGGTCTCCAGGTTGGCGGCGCCGGTGACCCTGTAATTTACCGTGTCGGTGAAATTATTCGTACTTAATATGATTTCGCCATCCGGTCTGATGATGTATCCGGACGAATCCCGCATGACCAAATTGGTTGGAAAACCCAAGTAGCTGCCTGTATGAATTGTATACATGTTGCCATTGATGACGGTATCGCCGGATACGTATACGCTGTCCCGGAACGTGAGCGTCATCACGGTCCCGCTGCTGTCAACCTGCACCCACTCGTACACCCAGTAGCTGCCGGGGCTGGAGGCAAGCACGAAGGGAGGCTGTGCTCCGCCGGCGGGCTTGGGGGTGTCTTTCTTGCAGGCGGCGAATGCCAAAGCAAGCAGCAGGAAGCTGAAGATCCGCATGAGTGGCTGGTGTTGGTTTGTAATTCCTAAACACCGCGCTGTGGAAATTATTGTACCTGGTTACCGATTCCCGGTAAATTTCAGCCGGCCCGGTGCGCAAACTACCCCATAACGGGTATAATGAATCCAAAGCCAGTGGCGATGGATCGACCAGGAACGGATGCGGTTACTTAACCGCGATCACCGCACTCGAAGGACCCGTCAGCGGCATCACGGTCGTTTTCCTGAACCCGGCTTCTCCGGCCCAGGTATTGAAATCGGCCGCCGAAAAATCGTACCCCTCATCCGTTTCGATGAGCATGTTCAGGGACATCATGAGCCCGAATGCGTTGTTGCGGCGGTCGTCGTCGATGATGTTTTCGATCACCACCAGCGCGCCGCCATCCGGCAAGGCGTCGTAGGCCTTCCTGATGAGCATCTTTTTGGTGTCCGTGCCCCAGTCGTGCAGGACATTGCCCATGGTGATGACGTCGGCATGCGGCAGTTCGTCCTTCAGGAAGTCACCCGACCTGACGGTAACCTTATCAGACATACCCAGGACATTCATGTTCTCCGTGGCCACGGGGCCCACTGCCGGCAGGTCGAAGGAAATGCATTTCATGTGCGGATTGTTCTTTGCGACCAGAACGCTCAGGTTGCCGCCGGCACCGCCCACATCGCACAAGGTCTGGAAATTCGAAAAATCAAATTTCCTGGAAAAGGTCATAAAATTCCCATACTGGATGCCGCCCATGGCATGCAGGAATTCCCTGAGCCTTTCCTCGCTGGCGTAAAGCTCTTCGAACATCGACTTGCTGCCTGTCTTGGATTCGTTTTGCGGCTTCCCGGTTTTCAGCCCGTCCTCGAGGTCGTTCCAGAAGTTGTACAGCCTGTTGTTACTCATTTCGAGGATCCCGCCAATATAACTCGGCTTGTCCCTGTCAAGGAATGTATCGGTGTCTTCCGCATTCGAATAGATGGCTGTTTCCCTGATGCCTGTGCGATGGAGAAAGCCAAGCGCCACCAGCGTATCCAGGAAGTCGTACAGCCCCCGCCGGTGCAAATGCAGCTTTTCGCGGATTTGCTTACCGGTAAGCTTGCCCTTGGCGAGATGGGTGAATAATCCCATATTGACTGCTGACAACAATGTCTTCGAAGCCCAGAAGCCCATGCCTATTTTCATGATGTGTTCCGGGGTTACCTGTTTGATTTTCGGTTGTGCTGTGGTTTCCATTTCAGTTCGGATTAGAGTTTGTGTAGAAGGATCAAATATTTTGCTGCATAAATGTACTAAAGATCAGCTATTGGACAAGTCACGTAATGCATGGGAGGGCCTGAAAATGACCATCCCCGCGGGTTTTCTATATTTGGCCCATCCAAACCAATAACCCGCTACTACTATGAAACTATCCTATGCTTACCTGTTCCTGGCCGTGCTGGCTGTCAGCTGCCAGCCCGCGGCGGAACAACCCGAAGTAACGGCCGAGCCGGCAAATGACGGCAAAGCGTTGTTCGAACAAAATTCTGCCACCGTACGTGCCTTGCTGGAAGCCTTCCAGAACGAGAATGTGGATCACGCGGCTTTTTATTCGGACAGCGTCATCATGGCCGACACGCCATTCGGATCCAATGATACGATCGATCTGGATGCCATCAAGCAGAACCATGAGATGATGTTTGCCATGTATGATTTCGCGCTTGACATGGATTCATTGAATCTCCTGCCGGGCGTTAACGCGGAGACCAAGGAAATCGATGGTTCTGTCAGGTATTATGGCGACTGGAGTGTGACCATCACCGCCACGGACTCTACCGATGAGAAATCGGGCATCCTGCCCTTCTACGAGTCATTCGACTTCAACGAGGACGGCAAGATCATCTACCAGCAGTATTATGCCGATATCACCGGCCTGATGACGTACCTGCACGACAATAGGAAAGAAGATTAATTTCGGGGATTCTGCATAGAAAAAAGCCCCGGTAAAATCCACCGGGGCTTTTTTTATCTGTCTGCCATCCGGACAAGGCGCACCGATATCCATGGCTGCTCCTCGCTCCGAACCAGGTAGACCCCTGGTGAAAGGCCACGCAAGTCGAGCCGCTGGCGATTCGTTTTCCAGGTGCCGGCTGCCACTCGCCGCCCCTGCTGGTCGTAGATGCCATAAGCGGAGCCTGGCAGTTTCGTGCCAACTTCCACCGTACACCAGCCTTTCACCGGGTTCGGGTAAACGGAAAAACCGTTTTCACCGTGAATATTTTGGAGTCCTGTAACCGCGGAGGTGTCAATCTTGTATATCGAGTCCGTGGCATTGTTCGCCACCCACAGGTATTGCCCGTCAAAGGCCAGTCCGTTCGGGTACGGGCCGCCAGGGGCATCGATGACACCCAGCGCGGTGAAGGTGGCAGGATCGATCTTGTAAATCAGCTGCGACGGGTTGTCATTGGACCAGAGGTACTGGCCGTCCCATGCCAGCCCCGTGACATACGTGCCATAAGCATGGTAATGCTGCAGGATCTGCCCGGCGGTAGTCAGGTAGTAGGTGGAGTCGTTGGGATTTCCGTTGGTCGCCATGGCATCGTTATGCCACAGCTGGCTGCCGTCCCATGCCAGCCCCGTGGGATAGCTGGAACCGAATTGTGCCGGGGTGGGAAAGGTTGACAGGACGTTGCCGGTGGCGGTATCCACCTGCTGGATCATATGGTTATCGGTATCGGCCACCCACAGTGCATTGTCGCCGAAAGCCAGGCCATAGGGCCGCTGGATACTGGTAGGGATGGTCTTGATGATGGAACCGTCTACCGTGGACAGTTGCAGCAGCTGGAAGTTGTTATAACCCTGCACCCAGATGTGTTTGCCATCCCAGGCAATATCTTCCGTGAACTGCACCTGGCTCGGGATGACGTGCAGGATTACCGGCGGGCCGCCGGAACCCTTCATTATCGAGGGGGCATTTCCAGGAGCTTCATAAGGGGGGTGTATTGTCGGGTTGCCATTCATGTCCAGGATCTGTGCGGACAGGAGCAATGGGGTACATAAGACTATGGCTAGTGCCAGGCATCTTTTCATAAGGCTGGATTTTTATACGGTGATGAAATCCCAAGATAAAAAAAAGGAATATTCCCGGGCAGCTCAGTAAATGATCACCGGGGTTCGCCCGGGGATGTCGTCGCCCAGTGTCACCAGCCAGTAATACCCCGGCCGGACAGCGGATACGTCGGCCTTCCCGGAAGCCGGAAAAAGCGGAATGCGGTTGCCCGCGGCATCACACAGATAAAATTTATTGGCGCTGCCGGAACCCGTGATACGGATGATGCCTGATGCCGGTGGTGCCCTGGGTGAACAGCGGCGTAAGGGTCATGGGATGGGATTGCCACGCGCCGTTCCAGGAAACCTGGAAGAAAGGTTTGAAGGAGCTGAATACGGGGAGGCTGCAAAATCCGTAGTCAAACTGAAGGTTCCCCTGGGTGTTCGGGATGCTCACCCATACCGTGGCCGTATCACCACCGATCCCGATATCCCATGTGGCGGTCACGCCGGCGTCCACCCACAGGTAGTAATATGTGGCCGGTGAGACATTAAAGGTCACATTGCTGTTTCCGGGTCCGACCGGTTGAGACAGGCATGCGCCCCTTCCGCAGGTGGAGGTTTCCAGGTACAGGCGCAATGATGCGGTGGCATTCTGGATGGCCAGGTAAACGGTGCTGGCCCCATTGGGCGCAAAGATCTCGTATACCTTGTCCTTGCCGGTGATGTCGCATGGCGCGGTGCCGTTGTCGCCCGAATTGGCATTGGTTTCTCCCGTGAACTGGAT
>JAHEKC010000025.1 GCA_024638565.1 Bacteroidota bacterium | reverse complement strand
GGGCCTGTACCAGTAGTCCCGACAGGAATCGAATGCCGACGTCCCGCGATGCGGGTGTCGGCACCCCGACCGCCTTTGCGGCGCGTCGGGGCCTGTACCAGTAGTCCCGACAGGAATCGAACCTGTATCTGAAGTTCCGGAAACTTCCATACTATCCGTTGTACTACGGGACCGATGCAAAGATAAGAAGGTAGCAAATTCCGGAGGTTGATCCGTAATCCCGCAACAGGCCCTTCCGGGCTTTGCCAGGCAGGTGACGGGTGCGCGATGGCTCGCTGTGATTCGATTATCTTTGTCAAAATCCTTCAATATGAGTTCCAAAACACCTTCCCAAAGCGCATGTACCAATACGGAATATGTACTGCCCAACGATACCAACGTGCTTGGAAACCTGATGGGTGGCAAGCTGCTGCACTGGATGGATGTATGTGCTGCCATCGCGGCACACCGCCATTGCGGACGCGTGGTGGTAACCGCTTCGGTCAATAACGTATCATTTAACCAACCCATCAGGCTGGGGGAGATCGTAACGCTGCAGGCCAAGGTGTCCCGGTCCTTTAAGTCCTCCATGGAAGTGTATATCGATGTGTGGGTGGAAGACCGTACCTCGGGGAAGAAAATGAAATGCAATGAGGCTATCTACACTTTTGTGGCGGTTGACCAGCTGGGCAATCCCATCCACGTGCCGGAACTGATCCCGGAAACCGATGAGGAGAAAAGCCGGTTTGAAGGCGCCCTGCGCAGGCGGCAACTGTCCCTGATCCTGGCCGGTAAGCTGAAGCCGGAGCAGGCCACCGAGCTCAAAGCCCTATTCACCTGATTATTTCTTGCTGATTTTCAGTGCCTAACAAGGGCTGTTCTAAAATAAAGTAGTTTATAGTATAAATTACTTTATATTCGTATCAAATCAGAAACAGATGGAACAGGAAAAGAACATATCACGGGAAGAGGGCTACGAGATCATTCAGCGGATGCTGCGTACGGCCCGGCATGAAGTGGACAACAACAGCTTTTATTTTCTGCTGTGGGGCTGGCTGGTACTGGCTGCCAGCGTGGGTCACTTTATCCTTGGCAAGGCCGGTTTCGATTACCCGTATATCACCTGGGCCCTGATGCCGGTTGGCGGCATTATCACGGCTGTGTATGCCATGAAGCATGAAAAACATAAGAAGGTGCGTTCCTATGTCGATCAGCTGATGTCTTATGTGCTGATCGCCTTCCTTGTTTCGCTGGTTATCGTGCTCGCCTTCATGAGCGTCCTGCAACTGTATACCTACCCCATCGTGATGGTCATTTACGGTATTTGGTTGTTCGTTTCAGGTGGGGCGCTCCGGTTCAGGCCACTGGTCATAGGGGGCGTGATCAACTGGGGGTGCGCCGTGGCCGCGTTTTTTGTGGCGTTCGAGATGCAGTTGTTGTTGCTTTCATTCGCCGTTTTGACGGGTTACATTATCCCTGGATACATGCTGAACGGGCAGTGGGCACGTAAAAAGAACGCGATAGGGTGAGCAACAGCGAAAAGAAATCACAGGGATTCAGGGAACTTGACCCGCTCCTGCATTCTGCCCTGAGGCTGGCCGTGGTTTCCCTTCTTGCGGGTGTACGCTCTGCAGAATTCAGCTTTATAAAGGAAAAGACCGGCGCCACGGCAGGCAATCTCAGCGTTCAGCTGGGCAAACTGGAAAAGGCGGGATATGTCGAGGTTAGCAAGTCGTTCAAGAATAATTATCCTTGTACTACGGTGTCATTGACGGATAAGGGACTGTCGGCATTCGGGCAGTACGCGGAAAATCTTAAAACCTACTTAACAGTTTAGCGACATGGAAATTATCAGCGGAAAAGACCCGGAATTGTGGCGTATCGCCCAGAAGCGGGCCAAATTCAAAAAGCACGTGTTCACCTACGTGGTCATCAACATTTTCTTCTGGTTAATTTGGTTGCTGACCGGCGACTATGGTGCGTGGGGCGGAATCCCCTGGCCGGTCTGGCCCATGGTGGGATGGGGAATAGGACTTGCTTTCAGCTATTTCGATGCCTACCAGAACCCGAAAAGTACGCTGGCCAACAAGGAGTACGAGAAACTGAAGAAGCAACAGGGCAACGAGTAGGGCTGCAGTGCCGAGAGGTTGGGGCGGGGAAGCCGAATAGAAATGCACTCACGCGCCAACTATTCCCCCCACGCCTTCACCCCGGCCGTGACCTGTACCGGCAGGTGGTTTTCCTTCGGCGGGACGGGGCATGAATACTTGTAGTTGTAGCAGCAATAGGGATTGTAGGACCGGTTGAAATCGATGACCAGGGTATCGCCGGCAGGGATTTTCAAATCTATATACCGGCCACCGCCGTAAGAGCCGAACCCATTGGTCAGGTCGGTGAACGGAAGGAACAGGTAATCCTCATAACCCTCTTTTTCCCGCAGCCGGTGACTCTGGTAAACATTCAGCATGAACGACGAGCCCCCAATCGTGAAATGCGCTTCGCCATACTTCTCGTACACCGGTCGCCGGTCGGTGGTGGTGCGCATTTTAAACGGCTTCTGTCCGGGTGTCCGGAAGAACCGGGTTTTGATGATGAAGGCTGAGTCGGCCGGATAAAAATCGAGACCGGTAAAGGCCGCCAGGTCCTTTTCCTTCAGCGGCGAACGGGCAGTGTCCGCATATTTTTCATTCAGCTCAGCCTGGAAGTCGAGCGATTCCTGTATGGTCTGGCCGGGACAAATAAAAACCGTCGTCCAGGATATTGCTAAAAGGACAACGGCTTTTAATGGTTTCATGGGATGGCGGAGCGCTACTTCACAAGCAGCTTCTCCATCACGGACCCGTTTTGGGTTTCCACTTCAAGGAAGTACACGCCTGCATTTTCATCCAACTGAATGGAAGCCTCGAACCGGCCGGCCAGCGCCCTGTATGACGAAACGGATACGGTCCGTCCGGTGACATCGCTTACGCGGATGGTAATATCCTGGTCGCGGACCGTTTCGAAGAGCACCTGCACCATCCCGTTTTCAGCCGGATTGGGGAACACGCTCAGGTGGTCGATGCCGGGCAGCTCTTCCATGTCCGTGGTGGTGATCTGGATACCTTCAGAATAATTGCCATCACCAGTCTGGGGATCCCAGGCCAGCACCTGGTAAACGCCGGGTGTCGTGACCATATAGGATTGCGATGTGGCGCCCGGAATGGCAAACCGGTCCTTGAACCACTGGTAGCTGTAGGCGCCTGTGAACAGGAGGCAGGTCAGCGTACCGCCGTTGTTCACGACCGGGGGCTGGGGGACATTGGGTAGAACGGTGATCTTGATCACGTCGACCGACTGCCCGTTGGCCGGGCAGAAGTTATCCGTGCCCTTGTTCAGGAAATAATATACGTTGCCCAGGTACACGCAGCCGAAGTTCAGCCCCAGGTGCGCCGTGGTGGTGACCCAGTCAAATTGCGTGCTCGTGGCCAACTTACCGGTAACCGGCGGCGGCGGCGTGAGGGTGGCACATGGCGGGATCAGGCATCCGGAGGCCGTGTTGGTAAACCCGGTGCCGTATTGATCGCCCGCGGCATTCAACGTAACCAACTGGGAGGTATCCACCGGATGGAAATCCGAATCCGAAGCGGCAAGCATGAACTGCAAGGTGTCGCCGGCATGTACCGTGGTGTCGTATACAGCTACACTGCTGGAATCCGTGAACGGCGCATCCAGCATGGGCGGCATGTTGGGCAGGTTAACGCCGGGTATGGTGCCGCAATTCGCCAGCACCACGTTTATTTCCCTGAAGACCTCTGCAATCAGCTGGCCGCAGCGGTATGACGATACACGGACACAGGTAACAAAGTAACCCGGGGTCACACACATGAAATCAATTTCACCGCTGCCGGGGTCGAGCGTGGCAGCCACATTCATCGGGTTTATGGCCGGTCCGGGCAGCGGGTTGTTCACACTGTATCCCGGCGCGAACGGCACCGACTGGGTAGGCGGATTGCCGTTGTCGTCCAGCGGAATGTCAAATGCGTATACAAGTGAATCACGGTCTATATCGCTTGCGAAATGGCTGTAGCTGAACGGGCTGCCCGTACAGGTAATTACGGATGGCCTTTCAGCAAATGACGGGGAGGCATCGCCGCACTGGCCGGCCACCTGACCGGTATAGGGATACATTTTGGCACGCAGGGCGAAACCGTAACTGCCTCCATTGGTAATATTCGAAAGCGAGCCGCTCCTGCAGCAGCTTCCATACCAAAACGTCCATCCGCCTGATGGCGGAACGCCTGTAATGTTCACCGGGTTCGACTCAAATACAAACTCCTCCACTGCGCCGGGCCCGCCGGCAGGGCAGGTCGGGCAGACATACATGCCTGATGAATCGGAACCGTCAGGGCTGATGTCGGTTTGGGATACCAGGGGCATGGAAATGACGCCCAGGCCCGGTACATCATTTTCAAGCGTGATGGATTGCGGGCCGGGAATACCGTTACAGTCGCGGTAAAACTTGAGCTGAAAAACATAGGCTGTCCCGTTGCAGGTCCAGGTAATCTCACCGCCCATGCCGTGCGAGGCAAATGCGGACTGGGAGTAAAAAGCGAGAAATAGCAGTGGTAACAGTTTCTTCATGATGCGTTGGGTTTCAGGAATAAAAGGAGTTAAAAATAGACAAAAACCGGATGCTAACCCAAAAGACGCAACATTGCCGGAAGGGTTGCATGGCCATATAAAAGACATGGTTACCGGACCGGGCGGAATTATTTTACATTTGAAAAGCATGCAATCGGATAAAAAGTCGCTGATCCGCAGTTTTTTCCTGCCTTTCCTGTTCGTTGCCGTGCTGTGGGCAGTCAAGCTCGCGGAGGAACTTGTGCCGGTGGACCTTTCCGGATATGGCCTGCTGCCCAGGACACTCACCGGGCTGGCAGGCATCCTGTTTTACCCATTTCTGCACGGTGATTTCAAGCACCTGATCTCCAATTCGGTGCCCCTGCTGGTATTGGGCCCCATGCTGATTTATTTCTATCGCCAGATTGCCATCCGGGCATTCATCTGGATTTACCTGTTGAGCGGATTCTGGCTTTGGCTCGGCGGAAGGGAAAGCTACCATATCGGGGCCAGCGGGCTGGTTTACGGGCTCACGGCATTCCTGTTTGTCAGTGGCATTATCCGGCGTCATACCGGGCTGATGGCCCTTTCCCTGGTGGTGATATTCCTGTACGGCGGGCTGATTTGGGGGATCTTTCCATTGTACAAGATGATCTCCTGGGAAGGCCACCTGTTCGGGCTGCTGGCAGGGGTCATCATGGCGTTTGCCTACCGCCGGAAAGGACCGCAGCGAAAGAAATACGAATGGGAGGAGGAAGAGGAGGAAGACGACATACCCGAGGGCTATTATGACCCCGGCTACTACGAGGACCAGGGAGAAGATTACCATGGCAGTGATGAAGAAGAGCACCAGGATCCGCTGCTCCGATATATATACAAGCGGAAAAAAGGCGACGATAAATCATAAAGCAGCAGATGAAGAAGATTGAGCACATCGGCATCGCGGTTCACAACCTGAAAGCCTCGAATGAACTTTACGAAAAGTTACTGGGCAGGCCGCATTACAAGGTAGAAGAAGTAGATTCGGAGGGCGTACGGACTTCGTTCTTTCAAACCGGGGATTCAAAGATTGAATTGCTGGAGGCCAGCCATCCCGGGAGTCCGGTTGCGAAGTTCCTGGAGAAGCGCGGGGAAGGCATCCACCATATCGCCTTTGAGGTGGATGATATCCGCCAGGAAATGAAACGGCTCAGGGATTCAGGATTTCAACTGCTGAACGACGAACCCAAAATGGGCGCCGATAACAAACTCGTCTGCTTCGTGCATCCCAAATCAGCAGGCGGGGTGCTGGTGGAATTATGCCAGGATGCCGGACCATGACAGCAGACCCATGATTGGATCAGCGTAGCATCAGTGTCCCGTCATGAAAAGCGCAGGTCGCTCCCCACGCGCGTCGGGAAAGGCAGCGGCAGGTGGCGGAAAATGACATGCCAGCTAACGGCAAGCCGCGAACCGCTGAAGCAGAAATCCTAAACCGGAAACTCCTGACTGGAATAAACAAGCGGAAGCTTCGGAATTCCGCTTCAGGGCAGGAGCTGTGAACTTCTAGTCCGCCAGTACGATAATTTTATTTTTCAGGACCTCGACAACCCCGCCGTTGATCTCAAACGTCTTTTCTCCTTCAGAAGTCTTGATCCGCACCATTCCCTTGCCAAGGGAGGAAATAATGGGTGCGTGGTTGTTCAGCACCTGGAAGATGCCTTTCGTGCCCGGTACATGAACCGATGATACTTCACCGGCGAAAAGCTGTTTGTCAGGCGTAAGGATTTCGAATTGCATGCTTCGGTTAGCGGTTTATCCCGCTTCAGCTAGAAGTTTCTTGCCTTTTTCGATCGCTTCCTCGATCGTACCTACCAGGTTGAAGGCGCCTTCAGGGTACTCGTCCACTTCGCCATCCATGATCATGTTGAAGGCCTTGATGGTTTCCTCGATAGGGACCATCACGCCTTTCAGGCCCGTGAACTGCTCGGCCACGTGAAATGGCTGTGACAGGAAGCGCTGTACCCTTCGGGCCCGGTGCACCACCTGCTTGTCTTCGTCGCTCAGTTCATCCATCCCGAGGATGGCGATGATGTCCTGCAATTCCTTGTACCGTTGCAGGATGTTCTTCACGCGCTGTGCACAGTCATAGTGCTCGTCGCCCAGTACGGCCGCGGAAAGAATCCGGGAGGTGGAGTCCAGCGGGTCAACGGCCGGGTAGATACCCAGCTCGGCAATCTTACGGCTCAGTACGGTAGTGGCATCCAGGTGCGAGAAAGTGGTTGCCGGTGCAGGGTCCGTCAGGTCATCGGCGGGTACGTATACCGCCTGTACCGATGTGATGGAGCCGCGCTTTGTAGAGGTGATCCGTTCCTGCATGGCGCCCATTTCGGTAGCCAGCGTAGGCTGGTATCCTACCGCTGAGGGCATCCGGCCCAGAAGGGCAGATACCTCCGAGCCTGCCTGCGTGAACCGGAAAATGTTATCGATAAAGAACAGGATGTCCCGCCCGCCGGCACTCTGGTCGTCAGGATCCCCGTCCCTGAAATACTCTGCAACGGTCAGGCCCGACAGCGCCACACGGGCTCGGGCACCAGGGGGTTCGTTCATCTGGCCAAACACCAGCGTGGCCTGCGACTTTCCAAGTTCCGCCTTGTCCACCTTTTGCAGGTCCCATCCGCCCTTTTCCATGCTTTCCTTGAAGCTATCACCATACCGGATGACGTTGGATTCAATCATCTCACGCAGCAGGTCATTCCCCTCACGGGTCCGCTCACCCACGCCGGCGAATACGGAAAGGCCTGTATAGCCCTTGGCAATGTTGTTGATCAGCTCCATGATCAGAACCGTTTTGCCCACGCCGGCACCGCCGAACAGCCCGATCTTGCCACCCTTGGAATAAGGCTCCAGCAGGTCGATCACCTTGATGCCTGTGAACAGCACTTCCGACTCGGTGGAGAGGTCTTCAAATTTGGGTGCCTCACGGTGAATGGGATTGCCGTTTTCCGTGGACACGGCCGGCAGGCCATCGATCGCCTGGCCCACCACGTTGAAGAGCCGGCCTTTGATGGCATCACCCTTGGGCATTTTGATCGAGGTGCCCGTGGATTTTACATCGGTGCCGCGAACAAGCCCGTCAGTGGAATCCATGGCGATGGCCCTCACGGTGTCTTCACCGATATGCTGCTGGCATTCAAGCACCAGCGTAGAGCCGTCCGGACGGTCAATTTCGAGCGCGTCCAGGATATTGGGAAGGGAAGATCCCTCTACGTCGAATGAAACGTCGACCACAGGCCCGATGACCTGTGTAACTTTGCCAGTATTAGCCATTTATATTATAATTGGAGAATGCGTTCGTTGAAAAATGGGCTGCGAAAATAGATAAAAAACTTGTGAAAGGGAACTGTTGGACTAATTTCGGGCCCTGTACCGGCCAATGGTATGCCGGGCATTTTACGTTTCCCATAAGGACGTAAATTCCACACTGAAAAATTGAAAGTTCACCGCTCCTTAGCTTCGTTTCCGCGCACCGGAAATGCCGTGGTTACCATTGGTACTTTCGATGGTGTGCACCTGGGCCACCAAAAGATCATCCGGCGTGTGCTGGAGCGCGCCGTTGAATCGGACGGTGAATCGGTCTTGCTTACTTTCTTCCCGCATCCGCGCATGATCCTGTACCCTGACGATCATGGGCTGAAGCTGCTCAATACGATGGAAGAGAAGGTCGCCCTTCTTGATAAATACGGCATAGGGCACCTGGTGGTACACCCGTTCACGCTGGAGTTTTCGCGCACCTCTGTGACGGCGTATGTACGTGACCTGCTGGTCAACGGCCTGGGTACGAAAAAGCTGGTCATCGGCTACGATCACCATTTCGGACGCAACCGGGAGGGCTCACTCGCCGACCTGCGGGAGCTTTCGCAGGTATACGGTTTTAGCGTGGAAGAGATACCGGAGCAGGATATCGATGATGTGGCCATCAGCAGCACCAAGATCCGGAACGCGCTACTGGAAGGCGATGTGCAAACAGCACTTGAATTTATGGGGCATGCCTATACGGTTTCAGGTACCGTGGCAGAAGGCCGTAAGCTGGGCCGTAAGCTGGGTTTCCCTACGGCGAATATCGAGGTGCCGGAACCCTACAAGCTCATCCCGGCCAGCGGCATTTACGCCGCGAAGGTCATTTTGGAAGATGGCAGGGAATACAATGCCGCGGTAAGCATTGGCAAGCGGCCTACCTTTGAAAAGGACGGAGCCACGACTGTGGAAGTCTACCTCATGGAGTTTGAAGGCAACCTGTACGGGCAGAAACTGACGCTGTCGTTTCTCCACCGCTTGCGGGACGAAATCAAGTATGACAATACAGCATCCCTTGTTTCGCAGATGAAAAAGGATGTCGAAATGGCGAAGCGCCTGCTCAGTGCCTGACCACCGTGCGGTTCAGCAATGTTCTTTCGCCTGATACACGCACCATATACACCCCTCTTTCAAGAAAGGTCAGGTCCGCTTCGATGCCATCGATCAGTTCGGCGGCGCGATAGTCTTTGTGGTGCAGCGCCTGTCCGGTCATTGACAGCACCTCAACGGTCATGCGTTCTTCGCCAGTGAGCACCGGGCCGTCCAGGGTAATGTATATGGTTCCCGGGGTCGGGTTCGGATACAGGCCCAGTTCAAAGTTCCCGGCCGGAAGCCCAGTGCCGGCAAGCCGCAGGGAAGTGGTCGTAAACTGCTCCTTGTCGCTCCAGCGGGAATATATGTTCGGTCCCGACTGGCACCGTGCGCGCACCTTCCATTCATAAGTGGTGCTGGGTGAAAGCCCGCTGATGAATTTGACACTGGTATTCTGATTGGTGTACTTGGTGGTCCACGGGCTGGTACCCAGCTCCCGGTACCGGATCATGTAATTCTTCGCAAAGGGAATCTGGTCCCAGGTGAGCTTTGCGCCGGAGGCCGTAATGTTGTTCGTTGCCTGGTTGCGGGGCTGCCAGGGGCAATCAACCGTAAGTTTGGCAATCCAGTAATCGAAACCACCTATCCAGTTGGAAACGTCGCCGTCGTTACTGGTGGTCGTGGCCGCGAGGATATAGGATCGGTCAGGATCCTGCTGCACGTCGATCACGTGCGGGTACGAGATATGCTCCATGAAGCTGCCCCCGAAACATTTCTTCCATTCCACATAACCGTTCAGGTTCGTTTTGACCAGCCAGACATCTCTCAGGCCATGGTTGCCTACGACCTGTCCGTCGGTAGATTCGGTGTAACCGCACATGATAAAGCCGCCGTCAAGTGTTTGCCGCAGCTTTGAGGCTTCCTCGTCGCCGCTGCCGCCGAAATTGCGTTCCCAGGCAATGATGCCCGGGGCATCAAAGCACGTCATCCAGTAGTCCCTGCCGCCACGGTTGCCGCCCACGTCGCCGTCATTTGATTCGGAATAGCCGGCAGCCAGGAACCTGTCGTCAAGGTCCTGCATGACCGAATGGGCCACGTCGTCACCGGTTCCTCCCTGGCAGCGCTGCCAGCTGAAGTTGCCACTGGGATTCAGCTTCAGAATCCAGAAGTCACGCGCGCCGTTATTTCCCGAAACGTCACCGTCATTGGATGTCGTATAGCCGGCCACGAGGATGCCGCCGCCATTTGTTTCGATGATGCTGTACGCTTCCTCTGTTCCGCTGCCGCCAAAAGTCTGTACCCACTTGATGCCGCCCCCGGAATTCAGGCGGACCACGAGAAAGTCGCCGCCACCGGCATTGCCCGGTACATCACCGTCGCTGGAGGATGAAACCCCGCAAAACAGGTAGTCGCCCTGGCTTGTTTGCACAATATCATATGCCACGTCGATTCCCGTGCCACCGATGGTATTGGCCCATTCCTTGTTCCCCGCACTGTCGATCTTGACAATCCAGCAATCAAGCGCTCCATGGTTGCCCACCACATCGCCGTCGTTTGAACTGGTGTATCCGGCAATGACATAGCCATTGTCCGCTGTGCGTTTCATGGAATAGGCTTCCTCTGCATTGGTGCCGCCAAAAGTCTTCTGCCATTCAAAAGTTCCGGAAGGTTCCTGCTTCACGACCCAGAAGTCAAAGCTCCCGTGGTTCCCCGATACGAGAATGTTGTTGGATGCGGTAAAGCCGCTGGAGACATACCCTCCGTCCGATGCCCTGGCAATGGAGGTGGCATGTTCGCTGTTGTTGCCGCCCAGGCAGAGCTGCCAGTCGACACGCGGGTTTTGCGCAAGAAGGGTTACCGGCAAAGCCATAAGCAAGCCGGTCATTACTTTTTTCAGTGAAAATGAATTCATTACTGTAGTTTTAAGGGGTTGTCGATAAAAGGGTCAGTGGTCATGCGAAAATGACTGGCTGTTCAATTGCGCAGACCGGTACTCAATGGTTCAAGATAACAAATTCAGCAGGCCTGCACAAGTTAGTGGAACAAATATCGGTCCAATATGTTTGGCGTCAGGCGCTGGCAAAAACCGATGTGCCTTCGGTGCAATTCCGGCATATCTCCACATTGCTTCTGGCATTCAATACCTTAGACCTGAAGTCCCGGTAAGGGGCATCCAGCCATATCCGTTTGAAAGGATTTCGGCCTACGTCACCTAGCTGGTGGGAGGCATCCTTGTCGAAGCAACAGGGTACGACCTTGCCGTCCCAGGTGATTACGCAGCTATGCCATAGCTTCCAGCAGTGGTTGAGCAGCCTGTTGCGGATGGACCAGGTGCCGTTGTCATTTTTCCGGTAACGCGAGAACCGCGGGTTTTCTGGTATCAACGCATTGCCCTTTTCATATTCATAAACCTGGGCGGTCTTGTAGGCCACCTCATCGACCCCGATCTGGTCGGCAAGCGTCTGCACCTCTTCCACCTGGTGTTCGTTGGGACGAACGACGAGGTACTGGAATACCACATGGGGCTTCCTGCTTTTTAGTTTCCGCTTCCAGCGGATCACGTTGCGGGTCCCCTCTAGTACTTTTTCAAGTGAACCGCCAATGCGGTATTGCTCGTACGTTTCCTGTGTGGTGCCATCTATCGATACGATGAGGCGGTCCAGCCCGGACTCCACGGTTGCCCGTGCCTGTGCGTCATCCAGGTAATGGGCATTGGTAGAGGTGGCAGTATAGATCCCGCGCCCCGAAGCATAACGGACGAAATCGAGAAACTGCCGGTGAAGGAAAGGCTCACCCTGGAAATAAAAAGTGAGGTACAGCAGGTGGCCGTACATCTGGTCAATGACTTTGCGAAAGAGCTTTTCATCCAGCATGCCGGTATCACGGGTGAATGCCCGCAGGCCACTTGGACATTCGGGACAGCGCAGGTTGCAGCTCGTGGTGGGTTCCAGTGAAATGCTGATGGGCAGACCCCACTGGACGGCACGCCCCGTGTACCTGGAAACGACATAGCTGCCCAGCACCTTTGCCGCATTCCAGGCTTTCCCGGGCGTCAGCTTTGACACCATGTTCAGGTTATCGGTAAGGCTTCGGTTCAATGCCGTGCGGGCTTATATCGTTGTTGGTTAGGCGTAATTGAAAATAATTTGATGTGTGGCCGGAAATGAATCTACCGGTGCACGACCGGACTGAAAACAAATGCAAAATTTCAGCTGTCGCCGGCCCGTTACCCGTCACTGCATCTGAACTTTTTTCGTGGGTTCCATCGTAGCGTTCCGGATGGCAACCTGTTGTGCCGTCGACCTTGCCAGGTCTTCGAATGCGCGACCCAAAGGCGAGTCCTCCATGGCCACGGGTGTGCCGCCATCACCGCCGGCACATATCTTTTCCTCGATGGGTATCTGTCCCAACAGGGGCACTTCCAGCTTTTCGGCCAGGGCGCTGCCGCCCCCTTTCCCGAAGAGGTAGTATTTGTTGTCAGGCAGTTCCGGCGGGGTAAACCAGGACATGTTTTCAACCAGCCCGAGGACCGGCACGTTAATCTGGGGCATCCTGAACATGGCTACGCCCTTGCGTGCATCAGCCAGCGCGATTTCCTGGGGGGTGGTCACGATCACGGCACCGGTAACCGGAACCGCTGATACGAGTGTGAGGTGAATGTCACTGGTGCCGGGAGGCAGGTCAATAAGCATGTAATCCAGGTCACCCCAGGCGGCGTCGGAAAACAACTGCCGCAGCGCCTTGGAGGCCATGGGGCCACGCCAGGCTACCGCCTGGTCCTGGTCGACCAGGAAACCGATGGACAACACCTTGACGCCATAACGCTCCACGGGCTCCATCGTCGACTTGCCACCTTCCTCGCGGATGAATGGCCTTTCGTTCGTCACCCCAAACATGATCGGGAGGGAGGGCCCGAATATATCAGCGTCAATGATGCCCACCCGGGCGCCGGTCCGCGCAAGCGCTACCGCCAGGTTAACCGCTACGGTGCTTTTTCCCACGCCGCCTTTCCCGGAGGCAACCGCTATAATGTTCTTCACCCCTGGCAGCAGGTCGGTGTCGTTGCCCCTGCGGCTCGTAACGTCAGCGGTCATGTTAACCGTTACTTCTGCATCCTTGTTCACGTAATGGATGATGGCATTCCGGCAGGCCTGCTCGATCAGGTTCTTCAAAGGGCAGGCAGGGGTCGTCAGCACAACAGTGAATGAAACCTTGCGACCGTCAATGGCAACATCCCTGATCATGTTCAGGGTAACCAGGTCTTTTTTCAGGTCCGGATCTTCCACGTATCCCAGTGCTTCCAGGACCTTTTCTTTTGTGATATCCATAATTACAATAAGTGCAAAATTACGAAATCAGGGGTGGCTCAATAGGTGACAGAGCCGCTCAGCTCCACCACCGGCACGCTGTTGCTGAAGCGTGCTGAATCCACGAAAAGGGAGTCGTTGAATACCACATACACCCTGTAGTCAGATTCTGCCCCGGTGGAATCCAGGTAGTCGACCCTGATAAAATAATCCTCTGGCGGGTAGGCGAGATGGGAGGCTACCCAGTACCCGCCGGTGCTGCTATGATCCACGGGCTTCAGTTGCCCGCTGTCGAAATAGAAATCAGAATGGTAAGTGATGCGCAGGGTGCTCCCGTCAGCGGCCAGCACCGCATAGGTAACCTTAACCGGGTTGTCATTGTCTTTGGTACAGCCGGCAGCCAGGAGGAATGCAAGGCAGGCAATGGTCTTTTTCAATACAGTTGCAATATTACACGATAACGGAAATATGGCCAACATCGTATCCGGTACATGGCCGTGCCGGTCCGGGGCCACCTGCTAGCGAAGCAGGGTAATCCTGCCATTATACACCTTCTTTCCCTGTTTTCCGTCGTACGAGATCAGGTATACATACACGCCTTCAGGCGCCAGGCTGCCATCGGCGTCAAGCAGGCCGAGCCACGGTTCATTATCCCCGATGTATACCAGCTGGCCCCAGCGATTGTAAACAGACATGGTGTAATCCGGCATGGCGTGGCCCACCGGGTAAAAGGAGTCGTTACGCCCGCTGCCGTTGGCAGATGAAAGGACAGGCGGATTGTTGGGAGGGCATACGATGGCGATCAGCTGCAGGTCACGGCGGATGGTGGCAATCGGCTGCCCGTTCCGGTATTCCCTGATCTCGATGGAGACGACAAAGAATCCCTGGTTGGGGATGTAATAGGATGTGAGTCCGGTGATGGGATCAATGTTGGCATACCCGCCTGCCCCGAAGGGCTGGGCGAGTGAATAACCTGGATTGTACAGACCACCCGGAATGGGCATGATAAGGGTTGGGTGTGCCGCCGAAACCGATGTACGGCAGCGCGAACGAGTATTCGAGTACGTCGCCGTCCGGGTCAAAGGCGTAATTGACAATGGTCACCGTGTCACCCGTACATATAAATGGAACGGGAACATCACTGAAAACAGATGAGTTATTTACCACCGGGTCAGGCGGGATAAAGGCATAATAGCTCATGCCAACACTGCCCGGGGTGCCGAGGTTGACGATGTTGTGGTTGCGGCAACAGAGTTCGGAGATCAGGAGGTAACCCCCGGTGCCGGGCGGGATGAATATGGTCCCCTCGCAGATGCCCTCCTCCACACAAACGGTGGTGGTGAAGTCACACTGGCCGCCTGGAGAGGGCGGCGTAATAAACTGCTGGCTGACCACAGGCAGGATGCTGCTCTGAACAGGCGCCTGGTCCGCATTTGGGTTCAGGTCGTCCTGGATAAAGATGCCCAGGTTAAACGATGATGGCAGCGGAGCCGTGCCGCCACCGGTATTATCGCAATACCGGTAAACATGCAGGGAGATTAAAAATTCATTGAGTCCTCCTGAGGTACCCTTGAATTCATACCTCAGGCTGCCGCACCCATCAAATGGGTGGCACAAGCATCCATAGAGAAAAGCAGGAGAGCCGGAATAAGAACAAGAATCTTTTTCATGGCCGGGTCAGCCTCCGGGGCAGTCTATCAAAGGTATAGATATTATGGCCCGTACGGGCATGGTGGCGTTCCAAAACCTTAGTTTTGACATTCCCATGGTGTTTCGTGACCAGGCAGGCGGACAAATATCGCTGGATGCTGAGCCCCAGCGGATTGTTTCCATTGTCCCCAGCCAGACGGAGTTGCTGGCTGACCTCGGGCTTGGCTCCCGTGTGGTGGGAATCACACGCTATTGTGTCCGTCCGCGCGCATGGTGCCACGAGAAAGAGACGGTGGGCGGCACCAAGAAGTTGCAGATTGAAAAAATAAAAAGGCTCGCCCCGGACCTGGTCATTGGCAACAGGGAGGAAAATGAAAAAGACCAGGTCGTGCGCATCAGGTCCTTTTGCCCTGTATGGGTCAGCGATGTCAGGGATATCCCCGGGGCGCTGGAAATGATTTCCGGCGTTGGCGCGATGACCGGGTCGTCCCCCGTGGCGGACGATATCTGCAGTGCCATCCGCCGGGGCCTTGAAGGTCTCGGCGGAGCGGGGAAGCGTGTGCTGTATCTGGTTTGGCGGAAACCCTACATGTCAGTAGGCGGCGACACGTTCATTCATGACATGCTGCAGCGATGCGGTTTCGACAATGTGCTTGCACATGAAAGCCGGTACCCGGTCGTGGACGATGGCATGTGGTCGCGGCTGGATCCTGATGTCGTGCTGCTGCCATCGGAACCTTTTCCCTTCGGTCCTTCCCATGCCGCGGAAATGCAATCACGGCTGCCCGCCGCCCGGGTGGCACTGGTGGATGGCGAATCTTTCTCATGGTACGGATCGCGGCTGGTGCATGCGATTCCATACCTGCAAACGCTGGTTCGGGAGCTGAGCGGTTGAATATGCTTTGCATAATTTTGCCGGTCGTTTAACGACCCCATGAAATCCTATCGCTTTACGGCAGGCGGGAAGTGCTTTTACCTTTTCATGCTTGCCTCCTTGGTAACGGTATCACAGGTGTCCGCGCAGCGCGTGGGGCTCGTGCTGAGTGGTGGGGGCGTACGGGGTTTCGCGCATATCGGGGTGCTGAAGGCGCTCGAGGAAAACGATATTCCGGTCGACTACATCGCGGGTACTTCGGCGGGTGCGCTTGTCGGAGGGAACTACGCCATCGGCCGCAGCCCAAACCAGATTGACAGCATTTTTACCAGTGATGACTTCCTGACCAGCGCGGCTGGGTCGGTCGATAAGGAATACCACTACTATTACCATGACCCCATTCCGGATGCCGCATGGGCGACCATCCGTTTCGCTTATGACTCCACGCTCAAGACCAAGTTGCCCGGAAGCATAACCAATTCCACCGCCGCAGATTTCACGTTGCTGGAATCCATGTCAGGAGCCAGCGCGCGCGCGCGGTATATGTTCGACAGCCTGTTCGTACCCTTTCGCTGCGTGGCGGCGGATATCAGGAAGAAGGAAGCCAAGGTGTTTCGGGACGGTGACCTGGGGCTGGCCGTCCGGGCCTCGATGGCATTTCCGCTTTATTTCTCACCGTTAACGATAAACGGGGATATCCTGTTCGACGGCGGCATTTACGACAACTTCCCGGTCAACCCTATGCGTGAAAACTTCGCCCCGGACATCATTATAGGCGTCAATGCCGCCGGTGATCCGGAAATCCCGGCGGATGATAACGTGTTGTCGCAAATGAAAAACATCTTCGTGGCCACGGAGCATGTGGAGCGTCTTTCCGAACGTGATGTCCTTATTGCACCGGACATCAACGCCATGAGTGTGTTTGACTTCAGCCAGGCACGAGCAGCCATTGACAGCGGGTATGCGGCCTGTATGCGTTCGATCGACCTGATCAGGCAGCGGATTGTGCGTCGTGTGCCGGCTGATTCCCTGGACAGGAAAAGACGGGCATTCCGGGATGGCATCCCGCCCGTTACCATTGACGAGATCCATGTCGAGGGACTGTTGCCACAACAGCAGGAATATGTGAGAAAGGTGATCAATCCCACCAATGACTGTATTTCGATGGAGCAGCTGAAGAAGGCATTCTTTATCCTCGCATCGGACCAGCACTTCCATTACATATTTCCGAGAATGAAATACAACGAGCGTACGGGCTATTATGACCTGTATCTTTATATGAAGAAAGATCGCGATCTGCAGGTTGGATTTGGCGGTGATTTTTCTTCAAGGCCCATCAACGCCGCATTTGTCTCCCTCGAGTACCGCTTGCTGGGCCGCCAGGCGATGCAGATCTATGCCAATACCTATTTCGGAAAATTATATAATTCGGGATATGTGAGCCTGAAGCTTGACGTACCCGGTCGTACCCGGTTTTTTGTGGAACCGTCCTATACACTCAGCCATTTCGACTATTTCAAAAGCAATTCAACATTTTTCGAGGATGTCAAACCGTCGTTTCTTGTGCAAACGGAAAATGATATCCGGCTTTCCCTGGGCATGCCCGTACGCAATAAAGGAAAGGTGACGGCATTCGCCGCATATGTGCGCAACAAATCGGAATATTACCAGACACTTGAGTTCAGGCAGGCCGACACGGCGGATGTAACAGATTTTTCCGCATTCAGCCCCGGCCTCAGGTACGAAAGAAGTACGCTTAACAGGAGGCAATACGCATCCGGCGGATCATGGTTTTCGTTCACCGGAAGGATGGTCACCGGCAGGGAACGTTCCTCACCCGGCTCCACCTCGGTGTTTCGGGACACGATCGTGGAGGATGCACAATGGTTCCAGGCACGGCTGGTATATGACAATTACTTCCTGCATACCGGCCCGCTTACCATGGGCGTATACGGAGACCTGTTCCTGTCCGGGCAGCCCTTTTTTGCCAACTACACGGCGTCGATCCTGTCATCACCCCAGTTCACGCCTTTCCCGGAATCAGGTACGCTGTTTCTCCCGAATTTCCGCGGACATAACTTCGTTGGCATCGGGTTGAAGAATATCCTGCGCATCAAGGGTAATCTGGAATTCCGGGCAGAAGGCTATTTGTACCAGCCCGTGCAGGAGATCGTGCTGGGAAGTGACTTCGTGGCCAGGTATTCGGAGGCCTTCCTGAAGCGCTATTTTACGGGTACGGTGGCGCTGGTATTCAACAGTCCCGTGGGGCCGCTGAGCGTAAGCATGAATTACTATGACAAGCGGGACGACCCATTCAGTTTCCTGTTCCATTTTGGCTATATCCTGTTCAACAGGCGCTCCCTCGATTAAGGGGCCCGGGACCGGTTTTGTAAGGTTTAACCCCATTTAGCAGTGTGATGGCGGTTCCATGCCGGAGGAATGCACGCTTTTGCTAAACGCTGGTGCCCAATACGGCGTATGAGTGGTGAAACGACCGCTCATGGCCGGGAAAAGAAGACAGAAAATTAGGGGCGTCCAGCAAATCAGCCTCAGGAGAAAACTGGTTACCGCAGCGGGAATCAGCTTTTCGATTTTCATGGCCTGCGCCTTTACGGTTTTTCAGCTGGCAGGCACACGCCCCGGCTACGCATACCAGAAAGCGATCTTTGATCATGCAGATGCGGTCCAGGTAGAAGGGGCCGTGCTGAGAGGTACGCGCAACCGCCCGGTACTGCATATTCCGGTAAAGGTGTCAGGGGAAGGCACCGGCCTCGACCTGCGCACCATTTCCTTTACCGCTGGCGGGACCACCATGCCGCTCCAGGCTCAAATCCGCAATGCCCGGCTGTGGTATACGGGCACCATCAACGAATTTCAGACCGGCCGTCTGTGCGGGGCCACGCTGCCGGTCGTGCCGGCGGGAAATTTCGAGATTACCTGCAACCTCAGGCTTGCCGCGGGCCTGCATCATTTCTGGCTGACCTTTGACATCCCGGCTTCCGCGAAACCGCTTGCGGCCATCGACGCCGAGTGCAACTATGTACAGGTGGGGATGGACAAGTTCCTTCCGTTTATGCATTCACCACCCGGCGCGCGCGAGGTGCTGGACAATGTGCCGTTATATTCGACAGGATCGAGCAAGCCAGGGAGGGAAACGCAATGGAATACCATGCGGGACGGTTCCGGCACCATGGTCACAAACCTGGACTCCACCAGGCATACGCTGTTTATACAACCGGGCCATAAGGTCGAGTGCACGGCCCCGGTCTCTGTACATTCCGTCTGTATCGAAAGGGAAGGCATGTTGAGGATTGAAGCCGTACTCAGTGCGAGCAGGCTCGTGATCGAGGAAAAGGGTGTGCTGCGCCACGATGATGGTGATGGCAGGGAAATAGATATGCTTGTCATGCATGGCGGATCCAGCCTCATGCACAACCACCATGGCGTGATGGCAGGCCGCCGGCACCAGATGTCCGGAAGTGCCGAGGTGGTATTTTACCGCCTGCATGAAAGTTCGGTAAACGGACCCGTCATTTGGGGCAGCGTGCTTGTATTTGATACGCGTATGCATGCCGTCGATATCAGTCGTATGTTCAACCAGGTGCGGGGTGATTTCGAAGTGCGCAGAACCGGCATGGACGGTTACCTTTATTGCGGACGCAATGCCGACATGCATATAGGCGGCAACCTGGAAATTACCGGGGGGGTATTCAGGGGCGCGGACGATGCGCAGCTGAAGCTCCGGGTAGACGGGTCACTTGTTGTCAGGGATGGTTACTTCTCTGACGCCGTGCATGCCGGTGCCGGCCGCACTGTCATGCAACTGTCAGGCCATGCCATCCTCGAGGGAGGGCAGTTTCACTTTGACAAAGGAAAGTCAGGTCATTCATCGCTGCAGCTGGTGCCTTCAGGTATCATGCATGATGTGTCGGTATGGCGCCAGGGCTCATGCGATACACGTCTTGGCGATTTGCATATCCCGGAAAACAAGGAAGTGCAAATCGAAAAAGGCTGGCTGGGAAAGGTGTCGGAAGGCTATACGGTTACCATTGCATCAGGTGGGACGCTCATGTGCGGCAGGTACCCGGTAGCAGGACCCGGAGGCTTCGTGCTGGAGGACCGCGCCACCCTGGGTATTGGAAATATTCATGGCATTAACTCTGAATCTGATCAGGGAAATATCCTTACAGGTCACAGGCGCTTCAGCTCCGGGGCTACATACATCTTTTCTTCCGCTTCCTCGCCCCAGGTGGCGGGCGAGTTTCGCACCAGGCCGGAACCCCATACCGTCAGGTCTGTCGTTGTCAACAAGGAAAGCGCTGAACAGGTGGTTGTGCTGCCGGCAGCGCTGAGGATCAAAGGTGATCCTGTCGTAAGGATGGGGATCGTCCGGCGTGCCGCGCCCGTTTCAAAAAACGTCAACTGACGTTCTTGTCGTCGGCTGCCTCGGTCTCCTGCAGGTACGGCGCGGCATACTCCAGGAAAACATCCATGGCAGCACGCTTGCTGGCGTCCAGTCTATAGCTCACCGCATGCTGAAGGTAATGCTGCTGTGCATCGCGGGAAAGGTCCTTTTCAAGGTCCGGATCCCACAGGTCGTCCAGCCTGGAGATGCCATCAGCAAGGGTGGTGTTCAGTTGCTGCAGCGTGTCTTCCGGCAATGGATTCTTTGCACACCAGCAGGCGAAGACAAAAGGCAGACCGGTCATCAGTTTCCATTCATGTGCCAGGTCCCAGGTATGGGCAAATTTCCCTTTCAGGCGCATGGCGCGGTCGCCAATCACCACTCCTGCGGTGGTGTCCTGCAGTAAATCTTCGAATCCAGGCTTGCCGTCAACAAACCGTGCACCGGTTTGCCACCGCCTTTGTTCCAGGACCCGCGCAAGCGCCACGGATGTCTGTGACTGGTAGTCGAGAATAATACGCCGGACTTGTTCCAGTGGTTGCTGGCTCAGCAACAGCACGGACTCAACCCTTCCATCCGCGCCTATGCAGTAGTCGGATACGATCGTAAACCCGTACTTCCTGATGGCCGCAACCGGAACCAGGGCAAGGTCTGCACGGCCTTCCGCCAGCATAGCGGTGCAACGGGCTGGATTTCCCGTGGCAAGTTCGAAATACGGACTTCGTTTCAGGCCGGCAACGAACGGCAGGGCGTTCAGGTATGAAACACAGGCTACTGGTACGGGTTCCATGGCCGGTCAGTGGAGGATCTTATAAACAAGCTCCTTCATGATATCCGTGGTCTGCCCACTGCCCGTTCCCGCGCCTTTGGATCGCATGTCGCACTCACGCAGCAGCGAAAACACACGGGCCACCTTTGAAGGCGGGTAGTTACCTGCCGCCCGCGCATATTCGCGCACAAAAAACGGCGGCACGCCAATGGCCATGGCCACATGCCGTTCCGAACGGTCTCCAAGAAAATGATAGGTCATTATCTTGTTAAAATAGGCGGAGAGGCTTCCGAGGGTCATCATGAGAGGGTTGTTTCTCTCGTTTGCTGCCATGTGCAATGCAATGCGGTTGGCCTGCAGGATATCACGGCTGCCGATGGCCTTCTGCAGTTCGAACACATTGAACTCCTTGCTGATGCCCACGTACTTTTCGATCAGCTCCATGTCAATGGTGCCGCCTTTGTCGATATTGAGGAATAGCTTGTCAAGTTCATGCGCGATACGGGACAGGTCGTTGCCGATAAATTCGGACAGCAGGATACAGGCATCATCGCCGATCTTGTAACCCTGCTGCCTGACGTGGTTCGAGATCCAGGCGGGAAGTTTCGAATCATACAACCGGTTCGACTCGAAAAACACGGCATGCTTCGCCAATGCCTTGTATAGTTTTGTGCGCTTGTCCACGGCCTTATGCTTGTGGCAAAGCACCAGCAGGGTGGTCGGCTGTGGCCGCTGGAGGTAGGGAATGAGTGCCGGTTCGTTTTTGCTGTTTTTCTTCGGTACCAGGTCCTTTATTTCCTGTGCTTCCTTGACGATCACCACCTGGTGGTTCGACATCATGGGATAACGGCGGGCCATGGTGATGACGGAACTGATATCCGTATCACGCCCGTATATCACCGTTTGATTGAACTCCTTTTCGGTTTCTGACAGCACCTTGTTTTCAATAAAGTCAGATACCTGGTCGATGTAATAGGGTTCATTGCCCTGTAAAAAATAGACGGGACTGTACTTTCCGCCTTTAAGCCCGGACATGAGTGCCTCAAATTTCATGACGGGGTCAGAATCTCAGGTGTTTGACGGTAAGCCCGTTGTTGATCAGCTCCATGAGGGAGTCAATTCCGACCCGGAGATGCCGTTGCACAAAAGCTTCGGAAACTTTCTTGTCGCTCTTCTCGGTCTTAACGCCCTCGGGGATCATCGGCTGGTCCGATACCAGCAGCAGGGCGCCCGTGGGAATGGAATTTACGAATCCCGCAATGAAAACAGTGGCGGTTTCCATGTCGATGCCCATGCAACGCAACTGCTGGAGATATTTCCGAAAAGTGGCATCATGTTCCCAAACACGGCGGTTGGTGGTATATACGGTACCGGTCCAGTAGTCAAAGCTGTGGTTCCGGATGGTGGTGGAAACGGCTTTCTGCAGGCTGAAGGCCGGCAGCGCAGGCACTTCTCCTGGCAGGTAATCATTCGAGGTGCCCTCCCCGCGGATGGCGGCAATAGGCAGGATCAGATCCCCGAGCTTGTTCTTCTTCTTCAGGCCGCCGCATTTTCCCAGGAACAGGCAGGCCTTGGGCCTGATGGCGCTGAGCAGGTCCATGACGGTGGCGGCGTTGGCGCTGCCCATGCCGAAGTTGATAATCGTGATGCCGTTTGCCGTGGCATTCATCATGGGCCGGTCCGTACCCTGTACCTTGACCTTGTTCCACCTGGCGAACAGCTTCACGTACTGGCTGAAATTGGTCAGCAGGATATACTTGCCAAAAGACCTTGCCGGCATTCCGGTATACCGGGGCAGCCAGTTCGAAACAATCTCCTTCTTGGTGTTCATATGCTGCGCCAGTGAAAACGGGCGCTGGGAAAAGCGGTTCCCGGGTTCGTTAAAATACCTGAAATTTGCGGTTCAAAACACATTGACTTGTCGGACCTGAACCTGCCCCCATTCCCCTTCAAGATCCGTTCGTCCGGACAAAGTAAGGAAATTTTTGACTTGCTGCGACGCAGGTATGTGGCACTGACACCAGAGGAATGGGTGCGCCAGCACTTCGTGCAGTACATGATCAGGAGCAAGGGTTATCCCGCGGCCCTGATCGCCGTCGAAATGGGGCTGACCATAAATGGTCTTCGCAAGCGCGCCGACCTTGTGGTTTATAACAGTTTCGGCAATCCGTGGATGATCGTCGAATGCAAGGCTCCGGGCATCCGGTTGTCAGAAGACACCCTTTACCAGGCGGCACGCTACCATTCCGGACTGAACGTTCGCTTCCTGACCCTGACGAACGGCATGGAACATTACTGTTGCGCCATTGACGGCCGCGAGATAAAGTTTCTTGAAGACCTCCCGGATTACGGGGAATAATTGGGCTTCTTCCATTCTGGTTATTTTTGGCAAAGCCCTTGTCGTTGAAAAAGATCCTCATCCTGTTTGCGCATCCCCGGTATGAACAATCCCGGTCAAACCGCGTGCTGTTGTCCCACGTTCCGCGCCGATCGCACATCACGGTGCGGGACCTGTACGAGGCATACCCGGATTTCGATGTGGATATCGATCATGAAAAAGAACTCCTCGCGCAGCATGATATCATCATCCTTCACCATCCGTTTTACTGGTATCATGCGCCGCCGCTCATCAAACAATGGATCGACATGGTCCTTGAATTCGGGTGGGCCTATGGTCCGGGTGGAAACGCGCTCAAGGATAAACTCGCACTAAACGTCATCACTTCAGGAGGGGCACGTGATGTATACGCCCATGATGCGCGAAACCGGTTTACCGTCCGGGAGTTCCTGGCGCCGTTTGAGCAAACGTTCAGGCTCTGCCAGGTACACTACCTGCCCCCGTTTGCAGTGCAGGGAACCCATCGCCTGGCAGATGCGGAACTGGAAGCGCTGGGGGCGCAATACTGTGAGTTGCTGCTTAAGCTGTCCGAACCCGGGTTCAGCCATGACGCCGTGAACGACTACGAGTTTCTCAATGACTGGATTCTTAACTCCCCGGAAAAGACATGAGCGGCGGATTCCTTTTCCAGGCAGTCGTTTACCTTACCGCAGCGGTAGTTTGTGTGCCCGTGGCGAAGCGCCTCGGTATGGGCTCCGTCCTGGGGTACCTGATTGCCGGTATCCTCATCGGACCTTTCATGCTGGGTTTTATCGGGGAGGAAGGCGGGGATATCATGCATTTTGCCGAATTCGGTGTGGTCATGATGCTGTTCCTGATTGGCCTTGAGCTCGATCCCGGAAAGTTTTTGAAAATGTGGAAATCCATTGCCGGGATGGGAGGCCTTCAGGTAGGCATTACGGCCGCCATCCTGTTTGGCGGGCTCTGGATCTTCGGTTTCACCTGGCAGGCGGCCTTGGCGAGCGGGCTGGCACTTGCCCTCAGCTCTACCGCCATCGTTTTGCAAACGATGAAGGAGAAGGGTATGATGCAGACCACCTCTGGCAAGGGTTCATTCAGCGTGCTTCTTTTCCAGGATATCGCGGTCATTCCTATCCTGGCGTTGCTTCCCCTGCTGGGCGCACAAGTCCATGAGACAGGTGCACATGGGCATACGCTGCTGGATGATCTGCCGGGATGGCTGCAAACCCTCGCAGTACTTGGTTCTGTTGGTGTGATCATCCTGGCGGGCCGGTACCTGGTGGTGCCGTTCCTGCGGCTGATCGCCCGCACCAGGCTGAGAGAGCTGTTCACTGCTTCGGCCCTCCTGATTGTCATTTCCATCGCATTTCTGATGGAGTCGGTGGGGCTGAGTGCAGCGCTGGGCACCTTCCTGGGAGGCGTGGTGCTTGCCAACAGCGAATTCAGGCATGAACTGGAAAGCGATCTGGAACCTTTCAAGGGTTTGTTGCTGGGCCTTTTCTTCATTGCGGTAGGCGCGTCCATTAACTTTCACCTGATTGCGGGAAATCCGGCCAGGATTGCACTGCTGGTGTCGGCCATCATGCTTGTGAAGGCGCTCGTGCTGGCTGCGGTCGGGTTCAGGTTTGGAATCCGAAAAGACCAGCTGCTGTTGTTTTTCCTTGGATTATCGCAGGTAGGTGAATTTGCGTTTGTATTGTTCGCGTTTATCAGCCAGCTTGGAATCCTGGATGACGACTGGACCGGCATCATGATGGCGGTCACTGCCATTTCCATGACCGTGACGCCGCTCGTCCTGCTGGTGAATGAGAAACTGCTGATGCCACGGATGGCAACCGGGAAGGCGGAGCCCGGACCCATGGATTCCATTGACGAACACCATAAAGTCATCCTGGTTGGCTTTGCGCACTTCGGTTCCACGGTTGGAAGGTTCCTGCGGGCCAACGGGGTGGATGCCACCATCCTGGACAGCGATTCGGATCGTGTGGACCTGCTGCGGAAAATGGGGTTCAATGTTTATTACGGCGATGCCACCCGCCCGGAGCTGCTGGAATCGGCAGGCGCCGCGGATGCAAAGTTGCTGGTCACGGCAATCGACTCACCGGAAACAAATCTACGGGTGGTAGAAATGGTGCAGAAACATTTTCCCCATCTCGAGATTATCGTCAGGGCACGAAACCGCATTGATGCGTACGAGTTGATGGACCTGGGAGTGAAGAATATTTACAGGGAATCGATTGATACCTCTGTCCGCATGGGGGTGGATATCCTGCGTAAGCTGGGGCACAGGGCATATAGCCTGCATCGTGCCGCACAGCGGTTTATCAGGCATGACGAGGAAGCCATGTGGAAGCTGGCTGGTGAGCGCCACGATAAAGGAAAATATATCACAAGGGTCAGGGAGGAAATTGCCATCCAGGAACGCATCCTGAATGACGACCGCCATTACAACCCCTCTGCTTCCGACCACGCGTGGGACAGCGAGCAATTGCGTGATGCCACCAAATCCAAACCGCGGAAAGACAATGAAAATCGTTAGGCGAATAGGGTGGCTGTTCCTGATCGTAATCACGGCAGGGGCTGTCGCGGTATGGCTTTATGTGCGTTCCACGGGACCTGATTACACGGGGAAACTGGAGATCGAGGGACTGGACAGCACGGTCACGGTTTATTTTGACGATTACGGGATCCCGCACGTGTACGCCTCACGGGAGCGTGATGCCTGCTTCGCGCTGGGATTCCTGCATGCACAGGAACGCCTGTTCCAGATGGAAATGATGCGCAGGGTGGGGGCCGGCCGGCTGGCGGAAGTGTTCGGGCCGGAGCTTACCGGTACGGATGTGTTTTTCCGTTCACTGGGGCTGGGTGCGTACGCGCGTGAAGCTGCGGATGAATTCAGGAATGCCAGGGAGGAGCCGTGGTGGGATCTTGCCTCTTCATACGTTCATGGGATCAATGCCTTTATAGCCAGGGGCAAAAAGCCAGTTGAATTTACCCTTGCCGGCATTCCGCTGGAGCCGTTCGGAACGGAGGACATATTCCTGGTAGCCGGCTATATGGCATTTACCTTCCAGGAGTCCTTCAAGACCGATCCCGTGCTGACCGCTATCCTGGATCGTCACGGTTCCGAATACCTGGAACCGTTCCTGGACAGCGGAGCGGACATTCCTTCACCGGACAGTGTGCATGAAATCGCCGGGGGTGAACTGGCCGTTGCGGTCAGCCAGGCACTGGAACCGCTGCCCACCGGCCCGTTGCTGGGCAGCAATGCCTGGGTGGTGGCACCGGAGCGGTCCGCCACGGGAGCGGTGCTTTTTTGCAACGATACGCACATCGGTTACGCGCAGCCTTCACCGTGGTTCGAGGCGCACCTGGAAACTCCCCGGCATGTCATTTACGGAAACTTCCTGGCCGGGTTCCCGTTCCCGCTCGTAGGGCATACGAGGGCTTATACCTGGGGCCTCACCATCCTGGAAAACGACGACCTGGATTTCTACCGGGAAAAATTCAAACCAGGGGATTCGTCGAAATACAAATCCGGAGACCAATGGCTTTCATTTGATGTCCGAAACGAAACCATAAAAGTCAAAGGCGGACGTGACACGGTCATTACCATCAGGGAAACGCGGCGAGGTCCGTTGGTCAACGATGCACTCAGTACTTTCCTGTCCGGGATCAGCGACCCTGTTTCGCTGTCATGGTCGTTTATCTCCCGGCCTGCCACGGCCCTGGAGGCAACCTACGGGTTGAGTCATGCCCGTGACATGGAACATTTTCGCCAGGCTTGTGCGAAGATTGAAGCGCCCGGGCTCAATGTACTGTATGGCGATACGGCAGGGCATATCGGATGGTGGGCAGGCGGCAGGTTGTTGCGGCGTCCCCCGCATGTAAACCCGAAACTGATCCTGGACGGTGCGGGCGGAAACGATGAGCCCTCCGGGTACTTCCCGTTCGACGAAAACCCGTCAGCCGTGAACCCCGCTGATGGCATCCTGTTTTCTGCTAACCATCTCCCGCCGCCGTACAATACAACGGATTTTCCCGGCTACTACGCGCCGCCGGAGCGCGCCGCAAGGCTGCAGGCATTGCTGCGCGGTAAACGCCTGCTAACCGTGGAGGATATGCGTCGCATCCAGGCGGATGTGGTAAACGAAGGGTACCGGGAGCTCGCCCGCCTTTTCGCACATGTCATTCGTGCCGGTGTCCCGGATGCTGACGCCACGATCCTGCAGATGCTTGAAAACTGGGACGGCACGCATGGAACCGGGCATACAGGTCCGGTTATATTCAATAAGATTCTTGCCGTAACGCTCGGTATGGCTATGACGGATGAACTGGATTCCGCCGCATTCGCGGTATTCAGGACATCGCACACCATGAAAGGCGGAATGGACGCTTTGGTCAGGGATGAGACCAGCCCCTGGTGGGACCGGCTGGACACGGATACCGTTGAATCGAGGGCCGACATCATTCGCCTGGCCTACGAAAGGTCGGTTACGGAATTGCGTAAACAGCTGGGTCCTGAACCGGCCAACTGGACCTGGGGGCGTGTGCACACGGTGGAATACGTTCATCCGGTGGGTAAAAGAAAGCCAATGGACAGGCTGTTCAATGTGGGACCGTATGCGGCACCGGGCGGAAACGAAACGATAAACAAGTCGGGTTTTGCGCTGGATGACCAGGGCCGGTACGAGGCCACGCTTGGCCCGGCCATGCGCATCCTTGTAGACATGTCAGATCCCGACCGTGCCTGGTCTGTATTGCCTACGGGGCAGTCGGGCCATTTTTTCAGCCGGCACTACGACGACCAGGCGTCGATGTACCTGCAATGCCAGCAACGTGAAATGCTGATGGAACGCGAGCGGATCATGGCCGAAGGCCGGAAGCTGCAGCTGGTGCCGCGGCAGTTGCGTGACGATAATCGCTAGCGATTGCAGGCGCAGGACGCAACCGGGTCGTGGCCGCTACCAGTACTTCTCAAAACTCTCTTTAGTAAACTCCTTGTTACGCTCCACGTAGTTGCTGTGAAGCCTGTTACGCAGGTTCAGCGGATCCCTGGCTCCAAAAACGCGGGCGAGCAGCGAAATGGGAAAGAGGAAAAGGTAAAAGATGGCACCCAGCAGGATGTTGGGAACGATGAGCCCCAGGAGAAACGCCAGCTTCATCCAGCCCTTATCGATCAGCCGCGCCATGCGGGAAGAGAACATGCCGGCGAGCCCGATAACCAGGCAGGCATAAAGCAGGTATACAGATCCGGTGATCATGTGGATCACCAGCAGGCCCATGCAGATGGTCAGCACGGTTTTTACCGGCTCCGTGGCTTTTCTCATGGTTCAGAACAGGGTATAGATGAAGGGAGCCACGGCGCTGCCGCCGCCGAAAACGATGATGAAACCGAGAAAAAGGAGAACGATGATTACCGGCACAAGCCAGAACTTCTTTCGTTCCTTGATGAACAGCCAAAGGTCTTTTAAGAATTCCATGTCAATTGATATGGTTGATGATGCTCCGGGCGATGACACGGTGGATCCGGGGGTTGGGATGCCTGTCCACCATGACAGGTCGCTTCCCGTCAAGCCGCCAAATATAGTACTCTTGGTCAAAATCACCGCTTTGCGAATCCGCGATATGTCTCATGATCAGCGAGTCGGCATGAATGTAGGTGAGGTCACGGCCCAGGCGTTCCGCTGCCTGCCTGCTGTAAAGTGAATCACCCAGCAGCAGCACCAGCGGCTTGCTTCCTGCCTGGCGTGCGATGCGGACGATTTCCCGGTAGGCATGGTGTTCCACTTCGGCCAGCTCATTTGCCGGCGCAGGCCTGCTCCCGAAGATCACGGATGCACGTGTTTTCAGGTCCATCCAGTGGTCCCGTATAAAAAACGGGATGGCTTCACGTGTATAAAAGGCCCACTTGCGGCTTCTGTACTTATCCCGCAGGGCCTGTTTATCCACGCTGAACAGTTGTGACCTGAAGGCAGGCGGTGCAAGCGTAAACGAATCTTCTACCGCTGTGAAATAGGGAAAGGGCAGCCGCCCCAGGAAGCTCGGTCCGTACAGGCTGGTCCCGCGTGCAACCAGCCAGGGGCTGTACTGGATGATGACATAGGCCGGACGGTATTCCGGGATCAGCCGGCGTGCAAGAATGAGCATATGCGCCAGCCCGTAACTGCCAAGCCCGGCATTCAGGTAACGCTTTCCCGTCTGGTGGGCGGCGAGGTATGGAAACGACTCTTCCGCCAGCACGGAAGCTCCGAAAGTAAAGGAGCAGCCCAGGAACAGCAGGTCGGCGGCCTGGCCGGCTTTACAAAGGGAGTCGCCTGAGACGGGAATCCTGAATCCCCGTGCATCATACCTGATCAGAAGCGGATCCCCGTACCGGTAAGTTTCCTCGTATCCGGCACCGGGTATGGCAACCAGTCCCAGTGAATCGTCCGCCTGGTGCGCCAGGCCCCGGACGCCGCGGATATGATCGGAGAAAACCTGTGCATGAAAGGCGCGCGACTTTTGCAGGATGGGTATCAATGCAAACAGCAGGATCCAGCCGAGGGGAAAAAGCAACGCGGCGGCCCCTGACCGTTTTCGTGGCTTTTTCAGTGACCAGAGCCATCCGTAGGTGATGCCCGCAACCCAGAATACGATCAGCCCGCTGACGAGGGCGTAGTAAGGCGTGTTGCTGGTAACGCCCAGGTGTTCTTCAAGCAGGCCGTAAGCCCACCTGAGCAGGAATAACAGGGCAAGGCAAAAAACGCTGAATAACAGATATTCGAAAAGCTTTTTCAAACCGCTAATCGGCTTTGAAAACAACCCGCCACTTCTCTTTATTCTCCCAGTCCGGTTGTTCTGTTTTGGAATAAAGGTAATCGTTGATGACGAGGTAATCCATTTCAGTGCTCATGAAGCACCGGTAGGCATCGTAGGGCGTGCACACCACCGGCTCTCCCCGCACGTTAAAACTGGTATTGACCAGCACCCC
>JAHEKC010000161.1 GCA_024638565.1 Bacteroidota bacterium | reverse complement strand
TTCCGGCGGCATCTTGAAGAAGTGGGCGGAAATGAAACATTCGGATTCGCCGGATTTTTCGGTATTCCTATTTGCTTTCAAGGATTCGGCAGTGAACAAGAAACGGATCAATGTCCGGTCCTGCTCAAACCCAAACACCGGGTCCGGGAAATTCCCCGGGCTTATCAGGGGAAAGCGGCTGAAAAATTTCTCGAACGTCAGAACCTGGCCAAAACCGGACATGCCTTGCTTCATGATTTGAAAGAAAATGTGATTACCCCGTATGTGATGGTCGAGGCGATTGGCTGGTTTTTCGGGTTCAGACTCTTCGGCCAGACCATTGCTCCGGCCTGGTACCGGACCTTGACCGCCTGGTTGAAGGAATGGTTTGCGATTCCGATTGGCACGACGTTAACCGTTGACAAATTGTCCCAGGGAGAGGCTGAAGAAATGGTGGCGTCCGAGCATCGGGCGGTCATTTATCGTCTCATGATCGAACGGTACGGCCGTTTGGGATTGGCCGTTTCGCATGATCAAGTGGATCGACTTCGCAGGCAGGCCTTGTATCAGGTTGAAAAGGACAGCACGGAGGAAGACTCTCTGTACCGGTTGTTAGGATGGAATGCCGTCGGCCATGAACAGTTTCTCGGAGAGTTACGAAAAGACTTTGGCATCCATCACCGGGCTGTCAGCCGACGCATGCACCGGATCACCCAGGGCGGGTTTACCACAAATGAACAGGCCTATTTTGTGGAAACCGCCTTGCGGATTATCGGGTTTACCAAAGGCTTTGCCAGGCTGGTGTTGATTTGTGCCCATGGAAGTGAATCGGAAAACAATCCCTATGAATCGGCTCTGGACTGCGGGGCTTGCGGCGGCAACGAGGGCATCGCCAACGCACGGGCCTTTGTGGCCATGGCCAATAAGCCTCATGTCCGGCAGCTCCTCGCCCAGAAGGACATCCTGATTCCGCCGGACACCCATTTTCTGCCAGGCCAACACAATACCACCACCGACGAGGTGGAGTTGTACGATTTGGAGGACGTGCCGGCCACGCACCGGAAAGACCTTCAGCGCCTGCAACATGATCTGGAGGAAGCGGGACGCCGGAACAGTCAGGAACGATTGAGCCGCCTCCCGGACGAAGGTGGTACCCCGTCGCTGCGCAGAAGTCCGGGGCTGGCCAAGCGACGAGGTTTGGACTGGTCCCAGGTGAGACCCGAATGGGGCTTGTCGAGACACACTGCGTTTATTATCGGCCGACGGTTATTAACGAGGGGTTTAAACCTGGAAGGGCGAACCTTTTTGCATTCCTATGATTACCTTCAGGACCCCACGGGAAAATATCTGGAAATTATCATGACGGCGCCGTTGATTGTGGGTAATTGGATCAATATGGAACATTATTTTTCAACGGTGGATCCCGAGGTATACGGAGCCGGCAGCAAAGTGTACCATAACGTCGTCGGCCGGATCGGGGTGATGTATGGTTCACAAAGTGACTTGCGCATCGGATTGCCTGTGCAGACCGTCTATGATGGCCTCAAGCCCTATCATGAACCGATGCGACTCTTTGCCATTATTGAAGCTCCCTTGGAGCACATCTCCGCCATCATTGCGAGGCAGGATCTCCTGCAGAAATTAATCGGCCATCAGTGGATCAATCTGGTGGCCCTCGACCCGGTCACCATGGAATTCTTTTTTTACCATTCATCCGACGATTGGCGGATTATTCTTTAATTCCACTTTGAGGAGGCATACGACGTCATGAGCATCAGGCTGTACCCCATGAAAGAAATTAAAATTATTCTTGAAGGCGAACATATCCGTTTTGTCACCGATGTTCTGGATCGAATCAAGGCCAGCGGGTACACCGTCTTCAGTAATATTTCAGGAAAAGGGCACAGCGGGTATCATGAGGGCCACCTCATGTTTAATGATACGAGCAGCCTGCAAATGGTTCTGACCGTCGTTCCTGAAAATAAAGTCGAGCCCATCCTCTCAGCGCTGAAGCCTTTCCTCGAACGGCATTCGGGAAGCGTGTTTGTCCTCGATGCCAGTGTCTTGAGACCGGATCATTTTCAATCCGCCGATTCCTGATTACCTGTTTTATGATTAATTTG
>JAHEKC010000109.1 GCA_024638565.1 Bacteroidota bacterium | reverse complement strand
ACTGGGAACGTGTAAGGTATATTGCCCATAAGATCAAACCTTCGCTGAGCTACATTGGTATGAAAGACATGCACCAGGTTGCCCTCACGATGGAACAGAATGCCAAAAACGGCTCAAACCTAGATGCCATACCCGAAATGGTGGTGAAGCTGGATAAGGCTTGCAGCCTGGCATTCGCAGAACTTGCAACAGAACTCAATTCACAGGTATAATCCAAGAAACACAAATAAACCATGGCCAGAATTTTTATCGTTGAAGACGATGTGATGATTGCCTCTCTGATGAAGCAATCGCTGTCCAAATCAGGAGATCACGAGATCAGCCACTTCCAAACCGGTGAAGAGTGCATGAATAACCTGCACGAAAAACCGGATATTGTAACAATAGATTACAACCTTCCAGGCATAAACGGACTTGATCTGATGGAAAAGGTGAAGACCTTTGACCAGGGTATCATGGTCATTGTCGTTTCCGGCCAGGAGGACATGAACGTGGTGGTCGATACCTACAAAAAGGGGGCAAGCGATTACATCATGAAGAATGACAACCTTTTTGTAAACCTGGAGAATTCGATCAAGTCGCTGGACATGAATGTGTCGCTGCGACGGGAAGTGGAGCAACTCAAAGACCAGATTATTGACCGGAACCGGTATTCGAAGATTCTTGGAAACAGCAAGAGCATCCTGCGCGTGCTGCGCCTTATCCAAAAGGTGGAAAAGAGCAACATGATGGTGCTGATAACGGGCGAAAGCGGAACCGGAAAGGAACTGGTGGCGCGCGCCCTGCATTACAATTCACCCCGCAGCCGGAAGACCCTCGTGACGGTTAATACCGGTGCCATCCCGGAGGAACTGATTGAAAGCGAGTTGTTCGGTCATGAAAAGGGCGCCTTCACCGATGCCCGTGACCGCCGCATCGGAAAATTCGAGGAAGCCAACAACGGTACCATTTTCCTGGATGAGATCGGGGAAATGAACATGAACCTGCAGGCCAAGCTCCTGCGTGTTCTGCAGGAAAAGGAGATTCAGCGCATAGGCAGTAACAAGACCATCAAGCTTGACTTCCGGATGATTGCGGCTACCAACAGGAATCTTGCCGTAGAAGTGAAGGCAGGCCGTTTCCGGCAGGACCTTTTCTACAGGCTTCAGGGATTCCTTATCCACCTGCCTCCACTCCGGGAACGCGGTGATGATATCATTCTGCTTGCCAAAAGTTTCCTCAGCGAATTCAGCAAGGCCAATAAACTGGAACCCATCCAGATCTCGAAGGAAGCTGTCCGGTACATGCTTAACTACGAGTGGCCCGGCAACGTCAGGGAACTTAAAGCGGTGATGGAACGTGCTGCCCTGCTGGCAGAGAACAGCTCCATCATGGTGGATGACCTCCTGCTGGCAGAGGCCTGATTTCCGGCCCGCCGATCCGAATCTAAAAGCCTTTTTCCTTACAACCAGCCCCTTTCAGGTACCAGAAACTGAACGTTTTGCCCTGCTTTCCAGTATAAAAGGGGCGAAACATGAAAACCTGGAAAAACGAAAAAGAACATAAGTTCAGGCAGAAGCAATTGCTCCGGCAACGCCTGCGCCTGGCGGTCGTTGGTATTGGCGTCGCAGCAGTGGCCGCGGTGGCTTCCACAGGCATCTTTTTCTTCAAAAGCACGGATTCAAGCGCGCAAAAGGAAACAGTCATTTCAACTTCTGCACTTCCCGTGGAGATGAATGTAACGCAGCTGCGCAGGGACACGAGTGCTACGGCATCCTACAGGACTGTACGTCCGCTGGATGGCCGACCCTACCAGCCAGCCGCTCATTGAGTCAGCCATGAAACGACTTCAAGCGGGTCTCTGGACCATCCTTACCCTTTCCTGCCTGTGGCAAACCCCTGCACTTGCAGGGAATCGTGTAACCGTATCCAGCGGAAACTGGTCCAGCCCGGCCACCTGGCATCCCACGGGCGTACCTGCTTCCGACGAATCCGTACGGATACGTACAGGGCATGCGGTAAGCATGGACATGCCTGCCACGGTATTGCAGGTAACTGTCGAAAATGGCGGCGAACTGATTCTCGGTAACCTGCAAACCCTTACCGTAACATCCGCGCTGGAGGTAGACGGGCAGCTCAACATGTCTGGGGGCAATATCCAGGTACCAGCCGCCACACCGTTTATCCTTGGAAGTGGCGCGGAATTTACCTGGGATCCAGGTGACAATTCCGTGGCAGGGGCATCCCTGTTCGTCAATGGCATCGAACAATTCGATCCTGCATCAACGCTCATCATCAGGAAATGGTATAACTACAACCAGGTCCCACTGGGCGCTGTTGTTTCAGGAAACTTCGGCAACCTGGTGCTGAACAGTATCCAGGGAAATGTGCTCATGGAATGGAACCAGGATAACCAATTCGAAGCACACCCGGTACTCGGTACCCTCACGGTGGACCACGGCTGGGTGGTACTCGACAAATCAGGATCTATCAGTCATACGGTACTGGGCGGTATCCAATTGCTTAACGCCAACTCATTTCTCGATTTTCACGGAGGAACACACCCCGGAACATTAAAAGTCGAAACCGGACAAATTACAAACCTGGGCGGCCACCTCAACGGGATTTACAATGGCAATGGAAATATAGAACTGCACATAACCGGAAATCTGCAAAACTACGGCAACATCGTACTCGTGTACAATTCAGGTGTGGCGGGCACCGGGGATGGAAACGCAGCCATTAAAGTGGACGGACAGTATTTCCAGTCAAAGGGGGATTTCCGGGGGGTATTCAACATTACCTCCCTTGATGCGGGAACGGTCGACATGCAGTTTGGTGCTTTTAACTTGTCAGGGGGAGTCTTCATAGGACACTATGCGTGTCACCAGGGGACCGGCGTCAATAGATTCGCTGTAAAAGGCAACTTCAGCATCTCCTGCCAAAGCGCGCTAGACAAGTTTCGCGTAAGCGGTCTCACATCGCTGGCCGGAACGTACAATACGGCAGGAACAGCTATCGACATTGAGGGCAGTATGTTGCTCAGCGGCCATGATCTGGCGGAAGTCACCACCAGCGGCAGCATCGGAAGCGAAACAATAACCATTGGAGGTGACGCCGTGCTTGCCGGTTGTGCCTTCAGTGCCAATATGGGTTCACACCGGACCACGATCGATTTCAACGGCAATGTGCAATTCAATGGCGGCAGGCATTTCCTTTCCCGCACGCCCGGCCATGCCCTGATTACGGTACACGGAGATCTGACGCTGTCAGGCGGTCACCTTTCGCTAAAGGGGAACTCGGGCAGCGGATCGCTGGTGATAAACGGCGGTTATAAGCAAACAGGCGGTATTCATCATCTGCATGACAACCAGACCTACACGTCCACGGATACGGTAACCTGGGTTTTGCACGGACCGTTTCACCATCACGGGGGTACCATTAATTTCGACAACCACCCGAACACGAAAAATAATAACCGGATCGTTTTCAAGGGCAAGAGCTGTTATCTTGAAGACAATGGCATCATCATGCAGGCTTCCGGTTTCGGTACCATTGTGTATGCTGCCCCGGGAGTCCTGACCTATCAACGACCGGGAAACTCTCACCTGATAAACAGGATCAGGCAGGTGATTGCACCCGGCTGTACCCTTGACGTACAAACCGGCAACCTCCAGATTTCCTCGTCACCACATCACGCACAAACGGATATGCTGATCATAAATGGTCAGTCCGCGCTTAAAATGGGTACGCATAAAATCGTGTCTAATTTCGTGAACAACTACTCAGGGCTGATCGTGCATGACCACGGGCGCCTTTCCACCCAAAATCCGAATGGCCTTTACAACGGTACAGACCAGGCATGCATCAATGCCACTGGCAATATGTCCTGGTTCCTCGGACGGAAGAGTGTAATCGAATACAATGGTACCGACAACCAGGTACTGACCGGCCTGTATCCGGGCGCAAACGCAGATCATAACAAATATGGCATCCTGGAAATCAATTTCCAGGGCACGCCGGATCTCGAGAAGGTAACCGTTGACGGCCCTTCGGTACATGTGCGTACACAACTGGTAATGATAAACGGAGAATTATCGCTGAATAACAGTCCGATCGCCGTGGAATCAGGCAAGACATCTGCTATCAAACGGGTCAACGGGTATATCAAAGCTGACTTCAATGATGCGTCAAACAAGGGTTTTGTTCACTGGATGAACATGACCACCGGAATACATGTGTTTCCATTCGGATACGATTCAGAGCACTTCCTGCCCTTTGTATTCACGCCCGTGTCTGGAATGGGTAAAACGGTTTCCGTAACCACACGTGCCACCGGCCCTGACAACCTGCCACTCCCGGGATCATTCGGCAGTTTGCAATCTATAATGCGGGATGGCAGCAATATAGCCGTATCAAGTGTGATCGACCGTTGGTACGAGGTGAACGCACCGGGCTACGTGGCGGACATATCGCTATGCTACAGGGGTGTCGAAAACACGACGGCGGATTCACTCAAATACGCCCCCTTCGGGGTGCAGGCCTGGAATGGCTATGGCTGGACAAGGTCGTTCGGCTCCGCGTTTACGGTGCGCAACGGCGTTGGCACCATTTCGCTTGACAACGTATCACAGTTCGGACACTGGATCCTGTCAACCCGCACGGAAAAAGCGGCAGCGTCAGACTTTATCGAATTTACGGCGGTCCTTGCCCATGACGCAGTCCTGGTGCGATGGACCGTTCATTCCGCGGCCCAGGCCTTGCGGTACATCATCGAAAGATCGGCGGACAACCGGATCTTCTCCCCCATCCGTATCGTTGATCCGCAACCTTCCGCTACCGAATTCATTGCCTATTCAGATGAGGATCCTACACCCCTTTCCGGGCGTTCGTACTATCGTGTTCGGCAAGAGAACTTTGACGGGAGCTCATACCTTTCTAGTTCTGAGCGTATTGACTATAATCCGGAAATTGATCAAAATCTCCAGATTCTTACGCTGGCTCCCAACCCTTTCACAGAAGAGTTTGCAATTACCTACTACGCCCTCTCCGCCGGTAATGGCCTGATTACGTTGACGGACCATGGCGGAAGGCTGGTTGACCAATGGCCGGTAAACATGACTGAAGGGCTCAATACTTACAAATACCGTCAAAAGCAGAACCTTCAACCTGGAATTTACGTTTTAACGCTAACGGCTGGAAGAAGTATGATTTCCAGGAAAATTATCAAAACGTAGGTCCAAAATGAAATTCAAAAACTTTTTGAACAAAATGTCAGGATATAATCTAAGGCAACGCCAAACCCAGAGACCACGACTTTCCGTAATGACACGGGGTATCGTAATTGCAGGCGCCTCCTCCATCCTGGCCCTGGTCGCTTATTTTACAATTTTCATAAATACGACTGATGTGGAGACTTCGCTGGCTGAAAGGCATGCGCGCTCGATGATGGGTTATAATGTGGGAGAAGGTGAAGTGATTTGCTCTTTCAGCTGGGATAACAACGAAGTGCTTCGTTCAGACAAGGGCACGTCCGGAATTTCCGTCAGCGAAACTGCGGTCGTACTGCATGACATGGATATTGAAAGTAACGGCCTGAGCGCAGGAAGTGGTAAAAAAGATATAAATCTGGAGGTCGTCGCAACAAGTGAATTCAATACAGAAGGCATTGATATCAGTTTTGACTTCCGTAGGGCGGAAGAAAGCTGCGACTTCTATTCACGTGGCGGCTATTTCAACTTCGGCATGAAAAAAGGGAACCTGGTCATTCAATACCGGTCCACCACCCCTGCTGGTAAAACGGAAAAGGTCAACGAGTACACCAAGTACGAGATTCCTGAAGACAATGAGTTCCGCAACTACCGCTTCATGTATAACCCCCAAACAGGGAAAGGCGAAATATTCGTTAATGGCGTTACGATCTGGAGCCATGCCGGCACGGAACAATCCCCCCTCTACTGGCGTTCAGGTGACAATGTGTTGATTGCACGGGGCATGAACGGAGATGGATCCAGCAAGGTCATCCTTGATAACATGATCATCCGTTCCACCAGGAATGCAACCAATCTTCCCATTCACCTGCTGAATTTTGAAGCCAAGGCTGAAGAGGGAAAGAATGCAGTGATGATTCGCTGGTTTACCGCCAAGGAAATGGATACCGACAGCTTCCGGGTCGAACGCTCGGATAACGGGAAAGATTTCTTCGTAATCGGCGCGGTCAAGGCAGCGGGCAATTCCAGTAAACTGAATGCCTATGCCCTCTATGATATTCAACCTGTTACCGGTAAGCCTGCCTACTACAGACTGGTACCCACGAACAAGGCGCTCACCTCCATCACCATACCGGTCATCGGCTACAAGTATCGCAAGAATCACATTGAAAATATGCCCGTAGACCAGGCGGAAGCGCTAATCAAGCAGGAAGCGGAAAACAATACAACCACTGAAAAATAAAGCAGAGACCAAACGAAAAGCCTCAACCTGAAAAGCCGGTCATTGACCGGCTTTTTTTTTATTTCTTCAATTCAATAATATCCGGGAGGTCTTTTTCAGTCCGCCAGCCAGGCCACGCTATTCCGTCATGCCTGTGCGAGACGCCAGTTCGGGCCATTCCTCAAGCAGGATGATGCCATAAAAGGCAGCACAAAGCAGGCATATCAGGTAAACGACCGGCCACATTTCCCTGTTGCGGAAGTGAAGCATCCAGATCCCCGCAGGCGGGAACAGGAACAATGCCGCATGCGACAGAATATAACGGTAGTTCTTCTTATGCGTACCCATTCCATATTATCATATGCAAATAGCCGGCCATCCTGGTAATCATTACTTTTATGGCCCTAACCCAATTAAAAACAATTACTTATGAAAAACATGCTGCTGTGGTTGCTGATGGCCTGCGTGATAGCCCCCGCCCATGCCCAGGAATTCCTGCAAATTACGACGGTGGAATCAGTGGTGCCTGCCGGGCTGGGCCGTTCACGTATGATTACGAAGAAACCGGATGGCTCCATTAACGAAATCAAAATGGAGAACTTCTTTTCCTTAACGGGAATCAATTTTCACAATGTCAGGCTTAACGACAAGCTGATCACGGATCAGATAACCCGGCTGACACGTGATGGCTGGGAGTTGATGTTCGTGACGCCGGGTGTTTATGCCGCGGATAGAAGCACCGGGATATTTATCACCCGCTACCTGTTTCGGAGAACGGAGACCAGCGACACCGGGGAACCGGCCCCGGATGATGGCGAAGAGTAACCGGTGCCAGTCCTGGCAGCTCCCCGTGACAAAGCCGAAAAAAGGGCTGTTTCGCATCAGGCATAAGCATGATTTTGACCCCCTGCGGGTCATAATCATGCTTTCTTCGTATGTGCGCAAACCCGTTAATACATAATTTTCCATCCAGGTTTCTGAAGGATCCGAACAAGGCCTTCATCAGCACATTTTCTTTTCTAGGGTGGTTAGTATTTCCCCGCGGCGAATGCCGCGGGGCTTTTCTTTTTTTTCAATTCGAATTGAATAACTTTGCCGGCATAAACTTGATATTAAAACTTATGAAACGTATTATTCTGATTCTGATATTATTGCCCTGTCAATATGTGTTTGCGCAGGACGACACTACGGCGGTGGCCGATACGGTCTGGCGTGCCGGGGGCATCTCTTCACTTAATTTTAACCAGGTTTCGTTCAGCCAGTGGGCTGCCGGCGGGGAAAACTCGGTTTCCGGCAATGCCCTGCTTTCACTTTTTGCCAATATGAAAAAGGATAAGTGGGTGTGGGATAACTCGTTGGACATGGCCATCGGCGGAACGCGTACCGGCGATGATGATATCCGCAAGACGGACGACAAGATCGATATCAGCTCGAAAGCGGGTCACAGCCTGAAGAAAAACCTTTACCTTTCCTTGTTGCTGGGATTCAAAACGCAGTTCACGGAAGGTTTCGAATACGGCAGCAATGACGAGCGTGTCCGCATTTCCCATGTGATGACGCCCGGGTACGTGTCCGCATCGCTTGGCCTGGATTGGAAACCCGAACCTGATATTTCGCTTTACATCGCCCCGGCATCAATGAAAACC
>JAHEKC010000024.1 GCA_024638565.1 Bacteroidota bacterium | reverse complement strand
TGAGCCGTGGTTTCAGGTTAGCGTAATCACGGGCTTTCACGCTGGTCCTGCGGGCCGTTTTCCTGGCGGCTTTCCGGGTACTGGTTTTCTTCTTTTTCGCTTTTGCCATGATTATATCCTTTCTATTGAAACTAAAGTACTTATGCCTTCATCCACTTCGATTTCCTCTGTTTTCATCCCGTCAAGGGATTCTGTCATTTCGAACGAACCGGCTAAAATTTCGGCGCAAATATATGTTAAATTATTCTGCAGGGACGCTGCAAGGCCATCGTGATGCAGGAGCCTGACGGCGATGCGGTCGGTGACTTCAAAACCCTTGTCCTTCCTTAGTTTCTGGATCCTGTTAATGAATTCACGGGTCAGTCCTTCCTGCTTCAGCGATTCGCTGATCTGAACGTCGAGTGCCACGGTGAGTGCTCCCTGGGAGGTGACCACCCACCCCGGCATATCCTCGGAACTGATCTCAACATCTTCATGCGACAGGCTCACCTCCTGCCCTTCAATATGAAGCTTGTAGTTCCGGTTGCGTTCAAACGCTGCAATCTCATCCTGCGACAACTGTCCGATGGCGGCAGCCGTTTTCTTCATCAGCGGACCCAGGCGCTTACCGAGTGTTTTGTAATTGGCCTTGATCTTCTTCACGAGCACGCCGGCAGTATCTGTGATAAACTCGATATCCTTCACATTCACTTCCGCCAGGATGAGCGGGCGCACGGCCTCTATATGCTGTTTCATCCCCGGGTCCAGCAATGGGATGAGGATCCTGCTCAGCGGCTGCCTGACCCTGATGTTCTCCCGCTTCCGGAGTGAGAGTGTCATGCTGGAAATGCGTTGCGCCAGGTCCATGCGCTCCTCAAGAGCTGGGTCGGTCACCCTATGGGCGGGGTCTTCAATTTCCGTCAGGTGGACAGAAGGAAACCGTAACCGTGAATCCGTGTTGGTGGTTATCTCGCCGGCACTGCCGGACAGGTTGCCGAACAGCCAATCGGCAAAAAACGGGGCCACGGGGCTCATGAGCTGGGACACCACAACCAGGCATTCATGCAGCGTTTCAAATGCGGCACGCTTGTCGTCGGACATATCGCTTTTCCAGAACCGCCGCCTCGAAAGCCGGACATACCAGTTGCTCAGGTGCTCGTCCACGAATAGTTCAATTGCGCGTGCCGCACGGGTTGGCTCGTAGTCGTCGTAGGCCGCGCATACTTCCTTCACCAGGCTGTTCAGCCGGGACAGGATCCACCGGTCCAGTTCACGCCGTTGGGCTACAGGAACTATATTCCCGTCGTCCATAACGAACCGGTCTATGTTCGCATACAGCGCAAAAAAGGAGTAGGTGTTGAAAAGGGTACCAAATAGTTTGCGTTGTGATTCCGCGATGCCCTTTTCGTTAAAGCGCAGGTTGTCCCATGGCTGCGAGTTACTGATCAGGTACCACCGGGTGGCGTCCGGACCGTATTTATCGATGGTCTTGAACGGATCAACGGCATTGCCCAGTCGCTTACTCATTTTATTCCCGTCCTTGTCAAGTACCAGCCCATTGCTGACCACGTTCCTGAACGCCACCGAATCGAACAGCATAACGGCCAGTGCATGAAGTGTAAAAAACCAGCCGCGGGTCTGGTCAACACCTTCGGCTATAAAGTCGGCCGGGAAGGACCGGTCTTTCCCGAAAGGCGGGGCCTCGCCACCCATGTAATGCCACTGGGCATAGGGCATGGCGCCACTGTCGAACCAGACGTCGATCAGGTCGCTTTCCCGGAACATTTTCTTTCCGGAGGCCGACATGAGTACGACACGGTCTATGTAAGGCCGGTGCAGGTCGAAAGCGGGACTTCCCGGTTTCATATGTTCCAGGTGTGTGGCATCCATGATTCCTGCTTCAACAGCCTTGTCGATCTCAATCCTCAGCTCCTCCACACTGCCGATGCACTTTTCCTCCTGCTTGTCTTCCGTCCGCCAGACCGGAAGCGGGATGCCCCAGAAACGGGACCTGCTCAGGTTCCAGTCAACCAGGTTTTCAAGCCAGTTGCCGAAACGTCCTGTTCCCGTGGACGCCGGCTTCCAGTTAACCCGGCTATTAAGCTCCACCATCCGATCCCTGAATGCCGTGGTCCTTATAAACCAGGAATCAAGGGGGTAGTACAAGACCGGCTTATCCGTTCGCCAGCAATGCGGGTAGCTATGCTCGTACTTTTCAACCTTGAACGCCTTGTTCTCCTTTTTAAGCTTGATGGCGATGCGTTCATCAACGGTCAGGTACTTCTTAAGCCCCAGCCTTTGCCGTTCTGCCTCGATTTCTTCCGGCGAATAGTACTGTTCCTTCACGTATTCCCCCGCGAAATCTGTTACTTCCTTTACGAACCTGCCATGCCTGTCCACAAGCGGTGACGGACGTCCGTCAGCGCCCGTTACCATGATGGAGGATATTCCGTTTTCATTGCAGACCCTGAAGTCGTCAGCACCGAAGACTGAAGCCGTATGTACCACACCGGTCCCTTCTTCGGTCGTCACAAAGTCGCCTGAAATAACTTCAAATGCTTTTCCGTCCGGCTGGACATAAGGCATGAGCTGTTCGTACTTCAGTCCTACCAGTTTACTGCCAGCGGCATGTCCTGCCACGCGGAAGGGTATCGCCTTGTCGCCACCGTTGTATTCATCCAGTGACAATTCGACATTCTTTTCCGGGAAGAATACGGGTACGAGTTCGCGCGCCAGGATTACCGTTATGGGCTTATGGGTATATGGATTGAATGTCCTGACGAAGGCATATGCTATTTTTTCTCCAACCGCAAGTGCGCAGTTGGCAGGCAGGGTCCACGGGGTGGTGGTCCATGCCAGGAAAAATACTTCAGTGTCAGCGCTTACCGGCAATCGCGCAACCGATTCACTGGCCAGCCTGAACTGTGCCACTACCGACGTGTCCCTGAGCGGACGGTAGCAGCCGGGCATATTCAGCTCATGGGAGCTCAGGCCGGTGCCTGCCGCGGGCGAATAGGGCTGAATGGTGTAGCCCTTGTACAGCAGTTGCTTTTCGTACAGTTGCTTCAGCAGGTACCAGCAGCTTTCTATGTAATCGTTATCGAACGTGATATACGGATGCTCCAGGTCGACCCAGTACCCCATGCGGCGGGTAAGGTCATCCCAGGCATCCTTGTACTTCATCACCTCGCTCCGGCACTGCCTGTTGTAATCTTCCACCGAAATTTTTCCGCCGATGTCGTCCTTGGTGATGCCAAGCGTTTTCTCGACACTCAGCTCTACCGGAAGGCCGTGCGTATCCCAGCCGCCCTTGCGTGCCACCTGGTATCCGCGCAGTGTCTTATACCGGCAGAAAAGGTCCTTGATGGTACGTGCCATCACGTGGTGAATGCCCGGCAGTCCGTTGGCCGATGGCGGGCCCTCGTAGAAAATGAACGGCTCCCTGTTCCCGCGGCTGCGTACGCTCTCGCCAAACGTATCCTCGCGGTCCCATTTCGCGCCCGTATCACGGGCTATCTGCGTGAGGTCGAGCTTCTTATGTTCAGGGTATAACTTGGCCGCCATGGCTTCGAAATGAAGTCCGCAAAGGTAGAAAATATAGGGGGTCCGGGAGCCGGTTTCCGCTCAGGACCGACCCCGGAACTGGGCCAGGAAACGGATGTCGTTCTCGGAAAAGATACGCAGGTCCTTTACACCATAACGAAGCATGGCGATGCGTTCAATGCCCATTCCAAAGGCAAATCCGGTATAGCGTTCCGGGTCTATCCCGCAATTCCCGAGCACCTTTGGATGCACCATGCCACAACCGAGTATTTCCACCCAGCCGGTTTGCTTGCAGACTGCACACCCTTTGCCACCGCAGATGAAGCAGGACACGTCCATTTCCCCGCTGGGTTCGGTAAAAGGAAAGAACGAAGGGCGCAGCCTGATTTCCGACTCGCCGCCGAACATCTCACGGGCGAAATACAGCAGCGTCTGCTTCAAATCTGCAAACGATACACCATCATCTATATACAGTCCTTCAACCTGGTGGAAAAAACAGTGTGCACGTGCCGAGACGGCTTCATTCCGGTATACGCGGCCCGGGGAGATCGTGCGGATGGGCGGAGGTGTTGTTTCCATCATGCGCACCTGTACGGAGGAGGTATGCGTACGCAGAGACCACAACGGCGCGTCTTCCGACTCCGATTCAGGCGCAACGAAAAAGGTGTCCTGCATGTCACGGGCGGGATGGTCGGCCGGAAAATTGAGCGCGGAAAAGTTGTGCCAGTCGTCCTCGATCTCCGGCCCTTCACTCACCGTATACCCGATACGGGAGAATATCGAAACGATCTTGTTGCGTACAAGCGTAACGGGATGGAGGCTGCCGGTTTGAGCGGGCTCACCCGGCAGGGTCAGGTCTGCGGCTGCTGAGGCATCAGTGCCTTTTTGCGCTTTTGGCTTCTTCGCCGCGAGCTTCTCCTCCGCCTTTCTCTTGAGCTCGTTCACCAGCAAGCCGAACTGCTTCCGGGCACCGGGTTCGATTTCCTTCATCCTGGCGAAGAGGCCGGCGATCTCACCTTTCCTTCCGAGGAAGCGGATCCGGAATTTCTCCAGCTCCTCCGAAGTTTCAGCCCTGAAGGATTTCACCTCGCTGATAAGCTCTTTGATCCTGTCCTCTTCCATGTTCAATTAAAAGCCCGCCTGGTTTGCAGGCGGGCTAATTTATGTAATTAATCCACCGGGTGTGCAGGTGGCGTGGCATGCATGAATCTGCTGCTCAGGATTCCGGGAATGGCATGATCACTCGACCACCTTTACCGTCATCTTCACATCCTTCACCGGCCGGTCACCCGCGGACCGGTCAACCTGCAGCGCTGCTATCTTGTCCACCACTTCGATACCGGAAACCACCTCTCCAAAAACCGTGTATCCCTGGTCAAGATGCGGAGTGCCGCCTAGGGTTTTATAGGCATTGGCCTGTTCTTCCGTATACTTCGCCGGCAGGCGGGATGCCATCTGGTCCCACTCTGCATCTGAGTAAGCCTTTCCCTGCACGATATAGAACTGGCTGCCACTGGAAGCTTTCTGGGGATTGTTGGTCCTCGCCGCGCAAATGGCGCCTTTCTTGTGAATCAGTTCGGGGTGAAACTCCGCCGGTACGGTATAACCCGGCCCCCCCATGCCAAGAGGTTTGCCAGCCGGCGCACCCTTGCTGTCCGGATCGCCGCCCTGTATCATAAAGCCTTTGATCACCCGGTGAAAGAGCGTTCCGTTAAAATATCCTTCGCCTGCCAGCTTGAGGAAATTGTCGCGATGTGCCGGCGTTTCATTGTACAACCTGACCTTCATGTCGCCGTACTCCGTGGATATCAAGACCATATGTTCCTTATTTTCAGAATGTTTTTTATTTTCCTGGGCCATTGAAACCAAAGGGATGTAAGAAAGTATAAGAAATAATAAAAGGAATTTACGCATGGCTGTCGTATTTTTGGATTTCGGCAATATTAAAGAATAAGTTTCAATGACTTTCCGCCTTCTTCGAATGACTGTTCCCGTGTTTTTCGCATTCGCGATTATGCACAGCTCATGTAAAACAACCGAACCGGCGGAAGCGCTTGTTTATGTCGTGGACAGCCTGAATAACCCGGTAGCGGGTGCCAAGGTGGTACTTCGAAATGACAGTGTTTCCAGCCCAACCACGGGAGCGAAGGCCAGCGTATACCAGGAAGATATAAGCGATGCTGCCGGTCAGGCGTTCTTTATTTTCGAACTTGAAGCCGTCTTATTTGTAGAGGTGACCAAGGGAGCGCTGTTCGAACGTGATTATATACGGCTGGAGCAGTCCAGGCAGGTTGACAAGACCGTTGTCCTGAAGTAATCAGATCAATTCGAATTCACGGAAATAACGAACCGCTGCATGCTTCAGCAGCAGATCCTGCTCCTTCAGTTTCATGGTCGGGGGTTTTTTCACCATCTGCCAGTCAGGCCATCCTTCGGGGTCCGTGTCATGTAATTCGTAGAATCCATAGTAACTCATCAGGCGGCAGGTAGCAATGTGCATCAGGTCCTGCTTCTGGTCCTTGGTAAAATCAAGCGGTCCCCTTCCCAGTTCCTGCACTCCCACAAGAAACAGGACCCCCTGCAGATCCAGGTCGCCGAATGACTCATTCAGCTTGTCAAGCAGGGATTTCCATTCGCGTTTGACTTCCGCCAGGTCTGGCTGACATTCCATTGTGCAAAATTAACGCTTACGAACCACAGGACCATGGCTCCCTTCCGGCACAGGGCCGTATTTTTGCAGGCATGAAGTCGGGACATTCTTCCTTTTTTCGCTTTTGCAACGCTTTATGTCTTGCGTTGATGGTTTCGCTGTCGCCGATGGCACCTGCCTCCGGACAGCAGGATAAGCTGGACGTGGACGTGGTATTCACGCTTGACCTGAGTGGAAGCACCAATGGCCTTGTCGACGATGTCCGTGATCAGCTGTGGGATGTTATCAACCAGATCAGCACCTACCGTCCCGAGGTGAACCTGCGCATCGGCGTGGTGGCATTCTCTCGCCCCAGCTTCGGGCGGGAAAACGGGTATGTGAAAGTACTGAGTCCTCTCACGAATGCGTACGAATTGCCGGCACTGGAGCTGGCCCGCCTCAGGCCTTCCATTGAGAAAGGTGATCAGCTGGTGGGTACCGCGCTGAAAGTTTCAGTTACGGAAATGAACTGGACTGAAAGTCCCGGGGCTATCAGGGTCATCTTCCTGGCTGGAAACGGCAATGTGGACCTGGAAGGATTCAAATACCGGGACGCATACCGGGAAGCCGCCCGGCAGCAAATCGTCATCAACACCATTTATTGCTTCTCTGCAAACTACCGCAAGGAGATATTCCGCTGGAGGGAGATCGCTACGGAGACCGGGGGCACCCAGTATGACATGCGGGTGCATCATCGCAATCCCCTTATCCTGACATGCAGGAAGGAGGACAAGCTGAATGAGCTGGCCCGGCGTCTCGACAAAACATACGTTTGGTTTGGAAAATATGGCAAGGATGCACGTAACATGGTCAGGCTGCTGGACCAAACCGCTTATGCCGCCAATGCACAGTCTTACCAATCGCGCCTTTTCTATAAGCTCTCCGGACATTTCCAGGCGAGGCAACACCAGTGGGACCTGGTCGATTATCTCAAAAAAACGAACTCTGACTTCAGGGAACTGGATTTCGAATGGCTCCCTGACTCGTTAAAAGGCTACACGCCTGAAAAACTCAGGGAACACATTCTGCATCTCAAGAACGAACGCCTGCGGATCATAAGCCAGATGAGGTCAATGTTGGGGTTCGACCGGCAGCAGGTCATCAACAGAATGGTTCTGGAAAAAGGTTACGACCATTCGCCGAATACGTTGGATCGCATCGTCATCAGCTGGCTGAACCAGGCTGCTTCCGGAAAGGGCATTACCTGTTCTGCAAACTGACCGCGGCCTTCCCGGTTATTCTAATTTTGTAACGTATCATTACCCGTCATGAGCAAATGGAATAAATGGCTGTGGGGTGGCCTTGGCTGGGCTTTCGGGGGACCAATAGGTGGCATCATTGGCTTTGCCATCGGGGCGCTGTCCGAAGGGAAGGAGGAAATCAGCGGCAAAGGGGGCAAAACTTTGCCGGGAGACTTCGGAAGCGCCCTGCTGATCCTGTGCGGGGCCCTGATGAAGGCAGACAAGCAGGTTACCCGTGCCGAGCTGGATTACGTCAAGCAGTTTTTTGTCAGGCAGTTTGGTGTAGACTACACGAGGGAACGGATGCTGCTTTTCCGTGAGATCCTCAAGCAGGATTATTCCGTGGGCGAGGTATGCCGTCAGATCCAGCGAAACATGGACTACGCTTCCCGTCTCGAGTTGCTGCATTTGCTGTTCGGCCTGGCGCGTGCGGATGGTACGATCCATTCACAGGAGCTATCCTTCCTGGAAAGCACGGCCGGTCAGCTTGGCATCAAGCTCCCCGATTTCGCATCCATCAAGGCCATGTTCGTCAAGGATCCAGCCGCCTCATACAGGGTCCTCGAGATCGATCCTTCCGCAACAGATACGGAAGTAAAGCGGGCATACCGTAAAATGGCCGTCAAATACCATCCCGACAAGGTGCATCACCTGGGGCCAGACTTTCAAAAGGACGCGGAGGACAAATTCAAAAAGATCAGCGACGCATACGAGGACATCTGTAAGGAGCGCGGCATGGCTTAAACTAGAAACCCTTTACCTCCCGTATTATATGAACCTGCTTGACCTGTTCATCCTGCTTCCGTTGGGCTGGGGCGCCTGGAAAGGCTTCCGCCGGGGACTGGTTTTTGAAGTGCTGATGCTGATGGGCCTGGTCCTGGGATTGTACATTGCATTCAAGTTTTCCGGCCTGCTTCACGGGCTCGTGGCATCCTGGTTCGATGCAGACGGGGCCATTATCCCCGTGATCTCGTTCGTGGTCGTGTTCCTTGCCATCCTGCTTGTGACTATTCTCCTGGCGAAGCTGCTTGAAGGTATCCTCAAGGCCACTGCCCTTCAGCCTGTAAACAAGGTTGCCGGAGCGGTATTCGGCACGCTGAAATTCGCCCTTATCGTTAGTGTGGTCCTGTGGCTGCTTCGCGGACTGGATCCCTACTGGAAACCTATCGGAGATGATACTAAAAAAGAATCCGTGCTTTACGGACCCATGCTGAAAGTATCGTCATTCATCCGGCCGGCACTGGAAGACATACGGGAGGAGTTTATTGAGAATGTGGGGGAAAAAGAGTAATCGAATACTTGATTGGCAAAACATGAACGGGGATCCGGGTTGCGAAAAGGATCATGGCAGCATTATTACTGCCACTGCTTTGCGTGCTGTAGTCCAGACGAAAGTCGGGACGAAGGCGGACCGCCTTTTTGATATCCCTCCACACTCCCGACCCCTAAAGGGGCGAGCTTGTACATGCATTTATGGCAACGGCCGCCTGCCGCTCTTTATTCACTCCCGCATCATCTCTATGCCGGGAAGCTTTTTCCCCTCGAAATACTCCAGCAGCGCACCGCCGCCGGTGGAAACATAGCTTACCTGGTCTGCCAGGCCGAATTTGTTCACCGCGGCTGCCGAATCGCCCCCACCTACCAGGGAAAAGGCACCCCGGTTGGTGGCGTCGGCCACAGCCTGCCCAACGGCCCGTGTACCGGATTCAAACGGTTTCATCTCAAACACACCCATGGGCCCGTTCCAGAGAATTGTTTTTGTGTTCATGATGACTTCCCGGTAAGCGGCCGAAGCTTCAGGCCCGATATCAAGTCCCATCCACCCGTCGGGAATCGCGTTGCTCATTACCGTGCGGGTAGCGGCTTTTGCATCAAACCGCTCCGCAATCACCGAATCGGCCGGAAGGTGCAGTTGCACACCCCTGGCTTTCGCCTTATCCAGAATTGTGCGTGCCAGGTCCTTCTTATGCGCTTCGCAAAGGGAGTTACCGATCCTGCCGCCCAGCGCATTTAAGAAGGTATATGCCATGCCGCCGCCAATAAGGATATGGTCCGCACGCTCAATGAGTTTTTCGAGGATCCCCAGTTTATCAGACACCTTTGCGCCGCCCATGATGGCGGCAAAGGGTTTCTGTGCACCCGACAGCACCTTGTCGGCATTCTGAATTTCACCGGCCATAAGCTTTCCGAACATCCTGTTTCCCGGAAAATGCTTCGCCACCACTGCCGTGGAAGCGTGCGCCCTGTGCGCCGTGCCGAATGCGTCGTTCACATAGCAGTCGCCGTGTTTCGCAAGTGCGGAGGCGAATTGCTCATTACCCGCCTCCTCGCCGGCATGAAAACGAAGGTTTTCCAGCAGGAGAATCTCCCCGGAAGACAGGGCGCCCGAAGCGCGCGCTGCCTCCGCGCCCGTGCAATCACCACCAAAGGTTACCTCCTTACCGGCCAGGGCGGAAATTTTTCCTGCAATATGGCGCAGGGTGAATTGCGCTGTATCGATACTGCCATCGGCCATTTTTTCCGCCTGCGGCCGGCCCAGGTGGCTCATCAGCACAACCGAACCCCCGTCACCAAGGATCTTATTAATCGTAGGCAGTGCCGCGCGAATCCGCGTGTCATCGGTCACGTGCCGATCCTTTTTGTCAAGTGGCACGTTAAAGTCAACCCGGACCAGGGCCCGCCGGCCGGCAAAATTGAAGTCATCTACCGTTTTCATAGGTGGTTCCACATTGGGAAGGGAAGCAAATATAGAATGCACGTATCACTTTGGGCGGCTGCAATAAGCTAACTTTGACTCATGAGGTTCTCAGAGGTGCCTGGCCAGGACAGCGTCAGGAAGCGTCTGTTGCAGGCTGTGCAGCAGGGTCGTCTGGCGCATGCCTTGTTGTTTAGTGGCCCTGAAGGGTGCGGGCACCTGGCCATGGCTCTGGCCCTGGCGCAATATCTCGCTTGCGAAAAGCCTGACCAGAAAGATTCATGCGGCAAGTGCGCGGCATGTGTTAAGATCCGAAATATCGCCCATCCCGATCTGCATTTTTCATTTCCCACGGCAGTCGTCAAAAAAAAGAAACCGCGAAGCAGGGAGTTCATGACCGAGTGGCGTGATGCCGTTACTTCGAATCCATTTCTGGGCCTGGCCGACTGGTACGAGATCATGGGCATTGAAAACAAACAGGGATTCATCTCCGTGGAGGAAAGTGCCGCTATCCAGCAGGCGCTGTTGTTGAAAGCCTACGAGTCCCGCTATAAAGTCATGATTATCTGGCAGGCGGAAAAGCTGCGAAATGACGCAGCCAACAAGTTGCTGAAGATTATCGAAGAGCCTCCTGACCATACGCTGTTCCTGCTTGTCACCGAACGGCCGGATGATTTGCCTGCAACCCTGCTTTCCAGGACCCAGCTTGTCAGGTTCAACCGCATCCCTGATGATGTCATCCAGCAGGAACTTATGCGACAGGGTGCCGATGAGGATGCGGCAAGACGATTCGCCGGTCTTGCGGAGGGCAACCTGAACCAGGCCCTGTCATTTATCAGGCACGATGATACGGCCACCGAACTTGAACAGGAGTTCATGGATTGGATGCGCATGTGTTATACGCTCAGCGCTCCGAAAAACCGCGAAGCGCAATACATCAAACTAAATGAGTGGATAGACCAGGTCAGCAGAAGCGGGCGAGAACGTCAGAAGACCTTTTTGCGTTTCGGGCTGGAAGTTTTGCGCGACTGCCTGCTTTACCAGCATGCCGGTGAGCTTTCCCGGCTTTCGGACGAGCTGCTGCCCGGCTTTTCGAAGTTCGCCCCCTTTATCCATGCAGGCAACGTAGAAAGATTTGAAAATGAGCTTAGTAAGGCCAGTTTCAACGTCGAACGCAATGCCAACCCTCGCATATTATTCCTAGATTTGTCTTTTAAAGTCAATGCACTTTTGCATGCCCGGAACTGACAGGTAACCGGTCCCGGAGGTTTTACCGATCTGAACACCTACCATGAATTGCACCAACTGCGGGACAGGTTCCTGCAATAAACTTAACGTCTTCGACTGGCTGGCTGACATGGAATTGCCGCCCGGCCAGAAACCGTTTGATATCATCGAGGTTCGGTTCAAGGGCAGCCGCAAGCATTTTTTCCGTAACCCCGAGGGCCTCGACCTGAAGGTGGGCGATACGGTTGCGGTCGAGGCTATGCCCGGTCACGACATAGGCACGGTATCCATGACCGGCGAGCTGGTCAAGCTCCAGCTGCGCAGTCGGAAGGTCAAAAGTGATTCGCGTGACATCAGGATCGTATACCGCCTTGCGCGGCATGCGGATATTGAAAAAATGGATTCGGTCAGGTCCCGCGAAGACGCGACCATGTACCGGGCCCGTACCATTGCTTCCATGCTGGGATTGAAGATGAAAATCAGCGACGTGGAGTACCAGGGTGACGGTAAGAAAGCCACCTTTTACTATACGGCTGATGAGCGGGTGGATTTCAGGGAGCTGATCAAAAGGCTCGCGGAAGAATTCAGGATCCGGGTGGAGATGCGGCAAATCGGCATCCGGCAGGAAGCGAGCCGCGTAGGCGGTATCGGTTCGTGCGGCCGCGAGTTGTGCTGCTCCACCTGGCTGACGGACTTCAAGGCCGTCTCTACCAGTTCCGCACGTTACCAGAACCTTTCCATCAATCCTGCCAAGCTCGCGGGGCAATGTGGCAAGCTGAAGTGCTGCCTGAACTACGAACTTGACGCGTACATGGAGGCCCTTAAGGATATACCGGGATCAGACATCAAACTGCAAACGCAAAAAGGCACGGCGGTCCACCTGAAGACTGATATCTTCAGGCGTATGATGTGGTACGCATACCTTGATCCTGAAAAGAAAGGCAGCCAGTTTTTTCCGTCTGATGCCTGGATTGCGGTTTCCGCGGACCGGGTACGGGAGATTATTGCGTTGAACAAAAAAGAAGAGAAGCCGGATGACCTGGTGATAGGCGGGTTTGCCGAGGAAACCCGTGAGCCTGATTATACGGACATGGTGGGGCAGGACAGCCTCACGCGGATGGACAAACGACGGAAGAAAAAACGCAAAAACAAACGCCGGAAGAAGAACCCGCGACAGAATCAGTCCCGGGAAAAGAATTCCAAGTAGATGTTCCGGATCAACATCGTCTCACTTTCCTTCGTCGCAGTCGTCGCCATCCTGGTGCTCATCGTTTCCTGCGACCGGCAGCGTGTCTACGAAGAATACCAGGCCGTTGAGGATCACAAATGGGATATGAACGATCCCCTGGTCTTTATTACGGACATCAATGATACAGGACGCACGTACAATGTGTTTATCAATGTGCGCAATGCCGGCCACTATGCCTTCAGCAATCTTTTCATGTTCGTAAATACGCTTTTGCCGGGCGGACAGCTGCAGCGTGATACGCTGGAGTGTGTGCTTGCCGCTCCGGACGGGCGGTGGCTGGGTGACGGGCTCGGTGATATATGGGATAACAGGATCCTGTTTAAAAGCAACGTGAAGTTCCCCCGGCCGGGCGAATACCGCTTTGAGCTTATCCAGGCCATGCGCGTGAACCCGCTTCCAGGTATCATGGACGCCGGCATCCGCATCGAGTATACCGGTGGGGTGACCCGCTGAGCCATTCCGTTACCTTCTTCTCCTGGCGGTGCGGGCGGGTTTCTTTTCAAGCATCAGTACAAAACCCGCAAACAGGGTCAGCAGCGAAGCGCCCAGCAGATACTTGACCAGGCTCCCGGGCTCCAGCAACCGCAGTAAGCCCACGTGGGCAAAATACACGACAAGCGCGAGTATGATGTAGGCCCCTATGCGCTGTAAATCGTATGGCACTGGATAGGCTTTGCGGCCCGTCAGGTAAGAAACAACCATCATCACGGCATAACAGGCAAGGGTGGCCCATGCGGCGCCCATGTATCCCATGGAAGGGATGAGCGCAAACAGCAGCACAATGGTCACAAGAGCACCCAAAATGCTGAAGTAGGCCCCATACCTCGTTTTCCCCGTAAGCTTGTACCACATGGACAGGTTAAAATATATGCCCAGGCACATATTGGCAAGCAGCAGTACAGGTACCACCTTGAGTCCTCCGCGGAACTGCTCGCCGATAAAAAGCTTAAAGATGTCCAGGAACAGCAACACCACAAGGAAGATAAAGGAACAGGCGATTACAAAATACTTCATAACGCTAGCGTAAAGTTCACGGCTGTTGTCTTTATCCTGCTGGCTGAAGAAAAACGGTTCAGCAGCATACCGGTAAGTCTGGATGAACAGCGTCATCACTATGCTCAGCTTATAGCATGCACTGTACACTCCCAGTTCACGAAGGGCCAGGTCGGGATCAGGCGCCAGGAATTTATACACCGCCCGGTCAAGTGTTTCGTTGATCATACCGGCAAGCCCGGCCACCAGTAACGGGAGCCCGTAAACGACCATTTCACGCAGCAGCGCGAAGTCCGGCTTCCAGGAAATTCCTTTAAGCTCCGGTGCCAGGATAACAAGCGTAACCAAGCTGGCGAGCAGGTTGCTGATGAAGACATATCCCACACCCACGCCGGGGGCATAGAAGGCATCAATGAAACCGGCCCATGCGCCCTCGCCTCCGGACCAAGCAGGGCATCCCACCAGGAAGAATACATTGAAAAAGACGTTTAAGGAGATATTGATAAGTTTTATGCTTACGAATCTTTTCGCCTTGTTCCGCTGCCTGAGCGACGCGAACGGGATGGCTGCCACGGCATCGAGAAAAAGGATGCAGGCAAACCAGGTCACGTACTCCGGGTAATCATCGTATCGCAACCATCCCGCAATCGAATCCGAGAAGAGGATCATCAGGAACGCCAGTAAAAAGGAAGTGCCTGCCAGGGATACGAAGCCCGTGGAATAAACCGATCGCCGGTCTGCTTTTTTTTCCGAGAAATGAAAAAAAGAAGTTTCCATCCCGTAGGTGAACAGGATCATGAGAAACGCGGCATAGGCGAATAGCTCTGACACAACGCCATATTCCGCCGTCGAGAAAACCCGGGTATAAAACGGAACCAGCAGGTAATTGATCAGCCTGCCCACGATACTGCTCAGCCCGTAAATGGCTGTCTGGCCTGCCAGTTTCTTTATCGTGCCCAAGGGGAGGATAAGGGTTTTAGAATAATGGGGTTCAATGTGCTTCTATCAGAATCAAAACGTCAGTAGCGGATCACAAACGAGGAATGCAGCTGTTCAGGTATGTGCTCCATATCCACGGAGGTGACCCTTGCGCCTTCCGGCCCCGCGTGGCACCATCGGATAAAGGCCGCTATTGAATCGACCGGTCCCGATGCTTCGATATATACCGTGCCGTCGGGCAGGTTCATAACGAACCCGGTTATTCCGTATTGCCTGGCCTGTTCCCGGGTGTGCTTCCTGAAAAAAACCCCCTGGACAACACCGTGAATGATCAGTCTAACATGCTGCATACCCGTGTCTGCACGCAAGCGGCGAATTTCAGGATCCGGAAAACGCCGGTTTTCGCTTTTCGAGAAAAGCTGCCGTCCCTTCCCGGAAGTCAGCCGTGGCACAGCACTTGCCGAATTCTGCTACCTCTGTGGCATAGCCGTCTGTTCCCGGCTCGAATGCGGCGTTGACCGCCCGGATCACGCCGGCCACGGCAAGCGGTGCCTGTTTGGCGATCTTACCCGCCAGCTCCATGCTTTTCTCCATCAATTCGCCGGCCGGCACTACATGGTTGACGAGTCCGGTCCGCCATGCTTCCTTTGCATCGATCATGTCGGCGGTCATTAGCCATTCCATGGCTTTGCCTTTCCCTGACAGCCAGGCCATGCGCTGGGTACCCCCGTATCCCGGGATCAGGCCCAGCTTCACTTCCGGCTGCCCGAAACGGGCCGTTTCCGAAGCAATACGGATATGGCACGCCATGGCCAGCTCACAGCCACCCCCGAGTGCGAATCCGTTAATGGCGGCGATGACAGGTTTAACACATTGCTCGACGGCGAGGAATATCTCCTGGCCGCCACGGGCAAGCGTTTCGCCCTGTGCCCGGTCGAATCCGGCGAACTCTGAAATATCGGCACCTGCCACGAACGCCTTTTCGCCCGCACCCGTAAGAATAACCACACGAACGTTGTCCGTTTCAGCGGCGTGTCTGACAGCCGAACCCAGCTCTTCAATCGTTTCACGGTTAAGGGCATTCAGCTTGTCCGGCCTGTTAATGGTAATGGTCAGAATGCCGTTTTCAGTCGTGGTGATCAAATGCTTGTACATATGCTTTCAGTTTTTAAACCTGATCAGGTATGCTTTTGCCCTGCCTGTTCCCGGATATAGACAATGATCTCTTTCGTTTCTGTTCCAGGCGGGAACAGTCTTCCCACACCCAGCTCCCGCAACTTCTGCATATCGGGACCGGGAATGATCCCGCCGCCGGTCACCAGGATGTCCCCGGCACCTTCGTCACGCAGCAATTGCATGATCTTGGGGAATACCGTCATGTGAGCCCCGGAAAGGATGCTCACGCCGATGACGTCCACATCTTCCTGCACGGCAGCTTGAACCACCATTTCAGGTGTCTGCCGCAGCCCGGTATAGATCACTTCCATCCCCGCATTCTTCAGGAATGAGGCAATCACCTTTGCGCCGCGGTCGTGGCCGTCCAGCCCTACTTTGGCGATCAGTACCCTAATTGGTCTTTTCAATGCAGTTGATATTGTATTTGCGAAAGTAAAAAAAACGCATCAGCGTCCATGGCTCATGGCTGATTCATCCCCTTGAATATGGGCAGGGTGATATAAAATGTGGTGCCGCGCCCTGATTCGGTTTCAAACCAGATGTTGCCCTTGCTGTTTTCGATGATGTTCTTCACCATGGCCAGGCCCAGCCCCGTACCGCCTGACTTGGTGGTGAAGTTGGGCGTAAAGATCTTTTCAATCTTGTCCTCCGGGATCCCGTCCCCGTTATCTGAGATGGAAATCATGCAATTGTTTTCATCATGCGTGATTTTGGCCAGCACCTCTCCCTCCCGCTCCGGCGGGATGGCCTGGATGGCATTCTTCAGCAAGTTTGAAAATACCCGTACCAGCTGATCCTTGTCGGCATACACTTCTATCTTCCCGTTGGTGAAATCATACTGCTTCACGGTAACGTGCCCGCTCTTCCCGTATAGCGTCACGCTATTTTTCAGCGCTTCGGAAATGTTCACGGGTGCAAAGGTGGCGCCCGGCATCTTTGCAAAGTTTGAAAACTCGGTGGCGATGCTTGAAAGGGTGTCGATCTGCTCAACCAGGGTATTCGAAAAACGCTGCATGATCTCTTCCATATTCCCGGTTTTATCCTTCCAGGCCCTTTGCAGATGCTGCACGCTCAGCTTCATCGGCGTAAGCGGATTTTTGATTTCATGGGCCACCTGTTTGGCCATTTCCCGCCATGCCGTTTCCCGCTCGGAGCGTGCGAGGCGCTGTGCGCTGTCGGCCAGTTCGTCTATCATCCGGTTATACTCGTCTATCAGGGCCCCGATCTCATCGTCCGCATGCCACTCGATGCGCTCGTTGCGCTTACCCAGTTTCACCTTACTCATGCGATCCTGGATGATACGGAGGGGATTGGTGATGCGGGTGGAAATAATAAACGTTAGCGCCACCGCAACCGCGAACAGCAGCACATATATATTGATCAGCGCGACAAGGAAGGATGAAATCTCCTTTTTAAGTTCGCTGGTGCGTGCGAAGTACGGAAGGTTCAGGTACCCGATAACTTTGTTCTCTTCGTTGCGAATGGCTGCATATCCGGTCATGTAGCCGAGCGTCCCGATATGCTCGAAGTTCACCGTGTTGGATACGTTGTTGAATACGAATTGCCGGTATACCTTGCTGTCCATCAGTGGTGCAATGATATTCTGCTCGAATAACTTCGGCTGTGTGGTATAAGCAAGATGACCGGCTTCGTTGTATATGTTAAAATCCACGTCTACGGTCTGGTACAGGTGCAGGAATTTCGCCGACAGCTCCGCGCTGACTTCATTACCGAACGTGCGGTAATCGGAGATATCCCTGTCTATGGCGTTAAGCATGCTCTCAAGTCTCTCCCTGAGTTTCAGCTGCTGCGTGCTGGAGTAATTGTTTACGATGTATGTCACCGTGCTGGCCCCGATGATCACCATCGAGGCTACCACAATGGCGATTATGGTCCCCTGCACCCGGCTCTTGAAATTCACCCGCAGCCGGAACCTGGATTGCGAGAGCCTGACCGAAGCAGTGATAAGAATGAAGGCAAGGCAGAAGAAGGAAAAAATGTAGGAGAAAAGTGTTATCAACCCCAACGCACCCTGAGGCCGCGTGCTTACGATAATGAGGTTTTCCTTGTCGGATCTGTAAAAAAGGTGTTGCCAGTCATTGAACTTGATCAGCTGTTCCGACTTTGCCAGGTCAATATACCGGTCATATAAAACCGGTGTCAGGTCATAGTCGAAATTCCCGTGCTGATTCAGCAGCTCATTGTCCTTGTAGCGTGCATATGAGAAGTTTGAAACGTTGCGGTAGGCGCTGAGCTTGCTGCTTAGCAGCAGGTCAGGATATCCCTGGTCTTCATCGAGCAGCCTTGAGTTCAGTTCCACGATCATGGTGCCTATCACGCTGTCAGGCAGAACCGGGGACGGGATGTTGATTTTACCCAAATACGTTATCCGGCCGGCCTGGTCGCCGAGCAGGTAAAAGCCGGGGCTGTAGGTTGGCTTGCCAGCGGTGGCGATCAGCTTGTCATAATAGTCGAGGTTCCAGCTCGGATCTCCGCCGGTATTGACCGGCAGGCCCGTGCCGGTAAATGTCTTGATCCGGACATCGTACTTGTTCCAATAGCCGGTAAAGTATGTCTCCATCATCCGGCGGTGAAGCACATCCTCGTCGGCAATGGTCGAAATCAGCTGTTCATACGAAGATGAGAAATACGATACCAGGTATGCGTCGTTCCTGGCCTTTGACACGATCTCGTCAAACAGGAATTCCGCGATGGCATCCTGGGCGTTTTCGAGGCGCGAAACCAGCGCTTTCATATTTTCCTGCGTCCTGCGTCCGTTAAAATCAAAAATCGTCTGCGCGGCATAGAATGAAAAGCCAAGGATGAAAAGGATCGATCGCGTAAAGGAGTAAGCTCTGCCCGTCTGGCCGCGGACCCATCCGATGAAAAGAATCAGCAGGTTGGCCAGCAGGAATGCACTGATCCCGTAGTTACGGAACAGCACTGTATCCCTGAATAGGATAAGCACGACCAGGAACAACCCCTGGGTAAGCAGGAATAATGCGGCCAGCTCCAGAAAGCGAAATTGCTTGCTGATGATAAAGCGTATGCCACCGTCGCAAACAAGATAAAATGAAAATAGCAGGAACCCGATAACCAGGAATCCGATTATGCTGAACCCCGTCAGCTCAAAGATGTTATTGATGTTGAAGGAAATCTTGGAGTTGATGATCAGGCTGCTGAGCAGGTAGTTGATCAGAACGGAAAACAGAAAAGTGAACAGCCAGATCAGCACTACATGGGCGGATCCGCCGATCTTACCGCCGGCCGACTGCCCGGGTCGCCCCTTCTCCTCGTAATAGGTATAAAGCGACGTGATGATATAGCAGAATACCACACTGCTGATCAGCAAATCCCCCAGGGAATACAACATGAAGGAGCTAGCATAGTATTTAGGGCTGAAAAGCGGCAACTCGTACATGCTGCCCGGTACCCGGTATACGATTCCTGCCAGCCGGAGAAATATAATACCGGCCACCGCGAGAAGTCCAAGGAGCGGGCGCCTGCGCAGCAGACGACGCGTCACCACAAAGGCGAATACCATGAAAAGTGCAATGGCAATGATGTACAGCAGGCCTACATGCTGTTCGCCTTCGAATTGCTCCGTATCATCGGAGATAGGGGTGAATGACAGGGAGAACAGCACCTCCCCGGTCTGGCTTCGCACGGGAAAAATCCGTTCATTCTTAACCGGGGAAATGCGGGCACGGTGGGAGAGCCCCAACCGCGGGTGGAAGTTATTATTCAGGTATTCATTTTCAATCGGGTAGTCATTCTGGATCCTGAATAACGCCACAAGCAATTTGTCACCCGCACGCCGCTTGAAAAGTTCGAAGATGCCGTTTCCGAGCCGGATCGTTTGCTGGTTGCCCGTTTGGGCAATGTCTTCCAGCTTGAAGAACTCATTGTTGGAGGACCAGTAGCGCAGGGAATCCTCATAAAATACGAAGAAGGAAAATCCGTCTATGCTTTCGGTTATGGTGTTCAGATAACGGACATGGGCCAGGGTGAATTCGTTTCCCAGCCCGAAATTCTCCGATACCTTATCCAGGAACGAGTTGATCCGAATTTCCTCCGCCTGGAGATTTTGTTCAGCCTGTGCCCGCAGGTCATCATAATTGGTCTGGTGGCGGTAGAGCTGCTGGTGCAACAGGCTCGCCGCAGCAAAGACGACCAAAGCCGCCAGCAAAAAGCCATGATACCATTTGAAAGCCTTCAAGGTCCTGTCGTTATTGAAACGGAATCCGGGATGAAACAAAAATAAAACGTGTTGCAGTCCGCAAGGGCAACAACGGCACGATTTATGAACGTTAGCCACTGAAGGAATCAGGACCGGGAGTGACAGATAAACGGCAGCGGAAACGGGTCCCCCGGTACGCAGCGCCAGGCTTGCCTGAATCACTGCAGGTGCCTTTATTATCAGCACTCTATAACAGGCCGTTCCCCTGGAGAGATGTCTTCTGATTATTGTAACTTCATGGCGAACTAAACTACCTGACCCTGTATGACCAAGATTTTAATTGTCGACGACGAACGCGACGTGGAATTGCTTTTCAGGCAGCAATTCCGAAAAGAGCTCAAGTCCGGTGAACTGTCCTTTCATTTCGCCTTTAACGGCAAGGAAGCGCTCGATTTCCTGAATACGCTGCAACCCCTGGACCTGGTACTGGTGCTGAGTGATATCAACATGCCTGGCATGACCGGTCTCGAACTCCTCGAAATCGTCCGGAAGGATTTCCCCGATCTCCGCGTCATGATGGTTACTGCCTATGGCGATGAAAGCAATTACAGGAAAGCAATGACCCTGGGTGCAATCGATTTTATCACCAAACCGGTTGATTTCGGGCAAATAAAACAGAAGATCGGCGAGCTGACCGGAAAATCCTGATTTTATGCCGGACTTATTTTTATCCTTCATGCGCCCTCTGGTCGTGGCGGTCATGTGGCCGGCGCTTTCCGGACAGGTGCATGCGCAGGAAGCCGGTGCATCTGACACGGCAGGGACCACCCCACCGGTAATCGGGTGCATCGAAGGAAATTGCCGGGACAGCACAGGCGTGTATGTCTGGCGGTCAGGTAACCGCTATGCAGGCAGCTTCCGTGACGGGCGTATGCATGGACAGGGCGTATATACCTTCGCCAACGGAAGTCGCTATGAAGGCTCATTTGTCCGCGGACAAAAGGAGGGGGCCGGTATATTCCTGTTCAGGGATCACAGCAGGTACGAAGGCTATTTCCGGAACGACAAGATGAACGGTGCAGGGAGAATGTTATACGCCAGCGGCAATGAGTATGAAGGCATGTTCGTGGACAACCGAAAGAACGGCAACGGGACACTCAGGTTTGCCGACGGCAATGTGTATTCCGGTGCTTTCGTGGATGACTACCCGCATGGACAGGGTACATGGAGCTATGCCAATGGAGATTATTACCATGGTGCCGTCATCCGTAACCGCAAGAACGGGTACGGCGTGTATACATACAGCGACAGCAGCAGGTATGAAGGCAATTTTGTCAACGATGTATTCCAGGGAACGGGGACGCTGTACATCGCGGACGGAAGCTGCTACGAGGGCGCCTTTTCCAACGACCTGTTCAATGGCAGTGGCGTGGCCCACTATGCCTCGGGCGATTCTTATGTGGGCGAATTCCGTAACAGCGGTTATCACGGCCATGGAACCTACTTCTACGCATCCGGGGAATCCTACCAGGGCGAATTCCGGTTTAACCAGTTCCACGGGGACGGGATATACGCCATGGCTGACGGTGGGCGCATCAGGATGAGATATGACAACGGGAAACTGATCGAGGAGATGCCACTGCCCGATGGCAAGGCGATAGCTCAGGCCGCTTCCCCGGAAAACGACGGCAGATGCACGGTTTGCCGTGGTTCAGGAAAGATATTCCGCAAGGAAATCAGGAAAAAACGCAATATCACAAAGGATATCAGCAACGGCCTCGGGCCGCGGAAGTTTGTTACCTACGCCGTGGTTGAGGTCATCCGGCCGGCCGGCCACATCACCTGCTATAATTGCGATGGAACGGGTATTGAAAAATAACGCCCCTGCCGTTCTGGCTGTCCTGTGGTGGCTGGCCGCGGCAGGCCATGCCTGTGCACAGCCGGAATCATCTTTCCGGCAGTTCACCACAAGGCAGGGCCTCTCGCACAATACCGTTACCTGCATTACGCAGGACCAGGCCGGCTTCATCTGGATCGGTACGCAGGACGGGCTGAACAGGCATAGCGGGTATTCGGTCGACGTGTTCAAGCACGATCCGTCCGACACGCTCACCATATCGCATAGCTACATCCGGTGCCTGTTCGAGGATGCGGACGGCAACCTGTGGGTGGGAACCGACGACGGTCTCAACCGGTTCGACAGGAGCAGGGAATCGTTTGAAAGATTCAGCCATCGAGCGGGAGATACGAATTCAATAAACAGCAACCAGGTCGCCTGCATCACACAGGATTCCGAAGGCCTCCTCTGGATCGGCACGAATAAGGGGCTGAACCGGTTCGACTTTGCACGCCGGAAATGGACCACGGTCGGGAAGGATCCCGGCCACAACCAGCTTTCATCCCAGCTGGTAACCGCCCTGGTCTCCGACCAGCATGTACTTTGGATCGGAACCGGCGGGGGTGGGCTGAACAAGCTTGATATCCGGTCCGGCTCCATCACTTTCTTCATGCATGATCCGGGAAAATCAGGAAGCATTTCGGAAAACGATATTACCTGCCTGCTCGACGGCGATACGGATTTATGGATCGGGACGATCAACGAGGGGTTGTGCAGGCTGGACAAGCGCAAAGGGACGTTCGAGACATTCAAGAACGGAGCAGGGAACAGCATCAGCAACAACTCGGTGTTCAGCCTGGCTCATGCCGCGGGCAATGCCATATGGGTAGGCACCCTCGGGGGCGGGCTGAATCATCTCCATTTGCAAACCCGGAAATTCAGGTTATTTCAGAAAGATCCGGCCAGGCCTTACACGATAACTGATAATGTGATCTGGTGCCTGTATCGCGATCGCGCGGGCTCTTTGTGGTGTGGCACCGAATCAGGCATCAACCTCCTGGACAACATGCTCAGGAGGATCACCACGCTTTCCCCACCAGGAAAAACAGGGAACACCAGCGTGTATTGTTTTCTTGAAGACAGGGACGGTGACTTATGGATGGGCCTGCTGGGTGGCGGGCTAATAGTGAAAAGCCCAAGGACAGGAACGGTGAAACACTATTCAGCGCTTGCGCAGAATCGCCTGTCGCTCAGCAATGACAATGTCTTCGCCCTTTGTGAGGATCCGGACGGCATCATCTGGGCGGGTACTTATGACGGGCTGAATGCCATTGACAAGGCGAAAGGCATGACCCGTATATACCGGAACGATCCGGAAGATCCTCGATCGATCAGCAATAACTATGTCCGGGCATTGCTGTGTGATGAAACGGGTGCCCTTTGGGCAGGCACTTATGGCGGCGGGCTGAACCGGATGAACCGGGCTTCCGGTGAATTCGACCGGTTCCGTAAATCGGACAGCGGGCAGGGCAGCCTCAGCAGTGATGTGGTGACCAGCCTGGCCGGTTCAGGCGGTACTATCTGGATTGGAACCTACGGGGGCGGGTTGTGCCATTACGATAATGGTGGGATGACTTGTTATATGAATGATCCCACCGACCACTCATCCCTAAGTAACAATTTCGTCAACTGCCTCGCAACGGACAATACGGGCCAGCTCTGGGTCGGCACCTATGGCGGCGGGCTTAACGTGATCGAGAAAAACAGTGAACGTTTCTACCGTTTCACGGAGCGAAACGGATTGCCAAATAATGTGGTGAACGGGATTATCACTGACAATGAAGGCATCCTGTGGCTGTCCACCAACAAGGGAATTTGCCGTTTTACACCCGCATCCGGTGAAACCACTTCCGCCCTGCAACTTCGTTCCTACGATGCGCGTGACGGCGCCCAGGACAAATACAATGAAGGAGCCTTTATGAAAAGCCGGGGCGGAAAGTTGTATTTCGGCGGCGCCGACGGATACAATGCATTGCTGCCGGAGCAGATCACTGACAACCCTTACCTGCCACCGGTGGTGATCACACGATTTTACCTGTTTGAAAAACCGCACAGGATGGATACGATGATCACGAGCAAACAACGCGTGGTCCTCAAGCATTACCAGAATTTCTTCTCCTTCGAGTTCGCGGCCCTTAACTACCTGTTCCCCGAGAAAAACCAGTATGCCTACATGATGGAAGGTGTGGACCGCGATTGGAATTATTCCGGCAGCCGCCGGTATGCGGCCTATACGAACATCGACCCCGGCAGCTACACCTTCTTCATCAAAGCCTCCAACAATGACGGGATCTGGAACGAATCAGGCACCGCTCTTCAAATCACCATACTGCCGCCTTTCTGGAAGACCTGGTGGTTCACAATCCTGGTTTCCCTTGCACTGGCATTGGCCATCCTGATGTATATCCGCATCCGGACACGTGCCCTCACCCGCCAAAATGTCCTGCTCGAAAATACGGTGAGCCAGCGCACCAGTGAACTGCAGGACAAAAACCATGAACTGAGCGATGCACTGGCAAACCTTAAAAATGCACAGCAGCAACTCGTACAAAACGAAAAAATGGCTTCGCTGGGTCGACTGACCGCTGGCATCGCCCACGAGATCAAAAATCCGCTCAACTTCGTCAACAACTTTTCATCCGTTTCGGCAGACATGATCAAGGATCTCGATGAAAAGACCTCCCGTGAGGAATACATGGAGTTCCTTGAAACCATAAAACAAAACCTGGATAAGATCAGCCATCACGGGAAAAGGGCGGACAGCATCATTCAAAGCATGCTGTTGCATACGCGTACGGGCGAACTTCACAAAGAGCCTGCGGACATCAACAAGCTGGTGGACGATGTCATTCACCTGGCCGTAACAAGTTTCCGCGCTAACGAGAGTTCCTTCATTTGCGATATCCGTACAGATTACGCGAGAGACCTTCCGAAAGTGCCTGTCATCCCGCAGGAGATCAGCCGTGTGGTGCTGAATATAATAGATAACGCGCTTTTTGCGACACAATCAAGGTGGAAGAATGAGGGCGAGGAATTCAGGCCCGCACTGGAGGTGCACACACGGAAATCCAGTGGCCATGCTGAGATTGTCATCAGGGACAACGGGGCAGGGATTCCTGCCGACCAGGTTGGACAGTTATTCGAACCTTTTTTCACCACCAAGCCCGCTGGCATCGGGACGGGCCTCGGATTGAGCATGAGCTACGATATGGTAAAGGCACATGGAGGCAACATCACGGTAAAATCCAGCCCGCGGGAACATACGGAGTTTATTATTTCACTGCCGTTATCGTAGCCGTCCACGGCGAAATGAACCGGGAATGAACGTCATGAAAACGTTCACGGATTTTACGTACATTCGCTGTTACATTACAAAAACTCCCTATGAAAAAGACTGTTTTCGGCTCAGTGTTCCTGTTTCTGTTTTCCATCGCACTGGATGCCGGTGCACAGGATAAAAGCTTACCCACCATTCCCGGCGTAAACGTGAAAAGCATGGATGGCTCTTCGTTTAACACCGAAGACCTGGAGAATGACGGGAAACCGATTATCCTGAGTTTCTGGGCCACCTGGTGCAAACCATGCATCCTGGAACTGAATGCTATCGCGGATGTCTATACCGACTGGCAGGAAGAAACCGGCGTCAAGCTGGTGGCCATGTCGATTGACGACACTCGTACCAGCTCCATGGTCGGACCCATGGTAAACGGCAAGGGATGGGATTACGAAGTTTACCTGGACCCCAACGGGGATTTCAAACGTGCAATGAACGTGAACCTCGTACCCCATACCTTCCTGCTAAACGGCAATAAGCAAATCGTCAGCCAGCATACGACTTTCGCCCCCGGGGACGAGGAAGACCTTTTTGAAAAAGTAAAAAAGGTGGCCGGCGGCGGAACCCCGCAGGAATAAGCGTGCTTTCGCCGGTTGCCTTCCACACCTGACCAACCATTGAAAAAAATCATGCTATGTATTGCCGCGGGCATCCTGTGTCCCGGCACCGTTCTGCTTGCGCAGCAAGGTATCAGTGGCATCCACGGAAGCTTCCAGATGGATGTCCAGCAGTACACGGAAGATTCCGTGATTGGCGCACCTGAAGTTCCTGAACAGGTGCTGGCCAACAGCTTCCTGAATCTTACCTATTCGTCCGGTAAGTTTTCCGCCGGGCTTCGGTATGAGTCGTTCCTGAACGCCCTGCAGGGCTTTGACCAGCGGTACGAGGGGAATTACTTCCTGTTCCGGTACGTCACCTACAACAACGACGGCCTGGAGGTAACCGCAGGTAACTTCTACGAACAGTTCGGGTATGGCTTAATCTTCAGAAGCTACCAGGAATGGGGGCTGGGTTACGACAATGCCATGGACGGGGTCCGGCTGCGATATGAACCTGCCCCGGGAGTTATGGTAAAGGGATTTATCGCCAAGCAAAGGTCATTTTTTGATTATGGTCCGGGCATCGTACGCGGGATCGACGGTGAAATCAGGCTGAATGACCTGATCAGGCCCATGACCGGCAAGAAAACGAACGTGACCCTGGGTGGCAGCTTTATCAGCAAGTATCAGTCTGATGACGATCCGCTGCTCAAGCTGCCGGAGAATGTAGCGGCATATGCCGGAAGGCTGGATGTTGCGCGTGGGGGTTTCTCATTCGGGGGGGAATACGCATATAAAATGAACGATCCTTCCACTGTGAACAACCTGATCTACAAGGAAGGACAGGCCCTTTTTCTTACGACTACGTACACCAAAAAGGGATACGGGGTTACCCTGCGTACCAAACGACTCGACAACATGGATTTCAGGAGCGATCGTACGGCCATCGTCAATAACCTGAACCTGAATTTCCTGCCGGCTATTGCCAAGTCGCAAACCTACCGGCTTGCCACCATATATCCATATGCTACACAACCTAACGGTGAAGCAGGTGTCCAGGCGGATGTGTTTTACCGGTTCAAACCGAAAACGAAGCTGGGTGGCAAATATGGCACCAACGTGGCCTTAAGCGTTTCGGGCATTAACAGCATTGACACGGTCCGGACTGGGGATGAATACGGTTATACCTCTGATTTCTTTTCTATCGGGGATGTAGCTTTCTTCCGGGATGTCAACGTGGAGGTAAACAAGAAAATCAACAAAAACCTGAAATTAATTCTCACATACATCAACCAGGTTTACAACATTGACGTGGGACAGGGCCTCGTGGGTAAGGGTACGGTTTACGCCGACCTGGGCATTGCAGAAATTCAATACAAGATCAACCGCCGCCACAGCCTGCGGATGGAAGTCCAGGGTATGTTTACCGAACAGGACATGGGTGACTGGGCCATGGCGCTGGTGGAGTACACCATTTCACCGCACTGGTTCCTGGCGGTGTTCGACGAGTACAACTACGGCAACAAGGACGAGGATCTGCGCATCCACTATTACAGTGCCAGCATAGGGTACACCCGGAATGTGACACGTATTGCACTGGGATACGGGAAGCAGCGTGAGGGATTGCTTTGTGTTGGAGGTGTTTGCAGGCAGGTGCCGGCTTCCAACGGGTTGTCCCTTTCTGTTTCAAGCAGTTTTTAATATCTTTACTGATAGTTCAAAATTCATTACCATGAAGGCGAAAGTTGCAATATGCGCACTGGCTGCAGGCTTGCTTATGCAGTCCTGCGACAAGGTGGAACCGCCGTTCCTCGAATCACAGCAATCCTCCAGCGAAACTTATTACGGCTATATTGAATTACAGGGCATCCCGGGTATCGTCTCCGGCCTGCAATTCCTTGATAATTTCAAGACCGACTCGACGAACCTGATCGCCAGCTGGAATATCACTACCAGTGGCGGTACCTCCACGGGCACTATTACCTTCCAGTGGCACGGCGCCACCGCCACCCTGAACGGGAGCGGCCCCGCAGGCACCCCGGTGCTGCTGAACGGCAATGTCACCCTGGCAGAAGGGGGCCTTTATGGTACCCTCTCATTCGACTATGAAGGCGAGCTGAGTACAAGCGGTTCCGAAAAAGGAATCGTGGTGGGATATGTTTACCAAAATGTGCTGGTGGAAGACTACACGGGACATTTTTGCGGGAATTGCCCCCGCGCCACACGCAAGGCAGAGGAATTCAAGGCGCTGTACGGAGACCGGTTTATCGTCGTGGGTGTGCATGCAGGATTTTTCTCCTGGACCATTCACGGCCCGCCCTATACCTACGACTTCCAAACAGCAGCAGGCACGCAATGGGACACGGACTTCGGGATATCGAATGCGGGCAATCCCAATGGCATGGTAAACCGGAAGGTCATCAACGGCAACCGCATTGTCACCTTTACGGCCTGGGGCCCGGAAGCATCTAATATTTACGCCGCCAAAGGTGTCAATCCCGATATGTCCATCCGCATCGACAACGATTTTGACGACGCTTCACGCAACCTGGACGTCACCGTTCGGTCCGCGGTACTTAAAGACCTTAGCGGCACCTATAAGCTTGGCGTTTACCTGGTGGAGGACAGTGTGGTCAAGTGGCAGAAGGATTACGATGCCAGCCCTGAAGACGTGGAATTTTACGTACACCGCGATGTGTTGCGGGGTGACATTAATGGAATTTACGGCGAACAGATCATAGCCGGCAATGCCATGGCAGAATCCATCATTACAAAGAACTATTCCATAAATATTGACAATGAATATGTGGCTGAACATTGCCACGTGGTCGCCATGATCTTTGACGAAAATACCAAGGAGGTTATCCAGGCGTATGAGAAGAAGGTTATCGACTGAGCACCGCAAGGTCATCAGGAACAAGGGCAGAAAATTATTTTTCCTGTCCTTTCTTTTTTTCCTGACTTCCGAAACGCATGCGCAACGGTTCGACGCCGGCATTACCATTGGTGCCATCGGTTCCCAGGTATCGGGCGACCGCCTGGCAGGCTACCATAAGCCGGGCATTGAGGCGGGTGGATTCGTGTTCACTTCCCTGAGTGACAAATTCGATTTTTCGTTCCAGATCCTTTATATCCAGAAGGGGAGCCGCAAGAATCCGGACCCGGATAACTTCGATTTCTCCTCGTATAAAATGCGGTTGTCCTATGTCGAAGTGCCATTGCAGGTCCAGTACTATATTTCTGAGAGATTTCGGTTCGAGGCAGGGATGGCCCTGGGCGTACTGCTGTCCTTCCACGAGGAAGACCAGTTCGGGGATATCACGGGTATCATTCCGAGAAAGGCATTCAGCAAGATAGAGTGGAGCATGCTGGGAAGCCTGAACTACCTGCTCTCCGATAACTTCTTCCTGGTCCTTGGCGCGCAAAACTCCATTCTCCCGATACGGGAATTCGAAAGCGGTGCGGTTCGGCTTGACCGTGATCAGTACAATACACTGCTCCGTTTTTCCCTTCGTTATATCTTCCGTTCAGATACCAATTCATGAAAACCCAAACAGGCCGCAAGATCATCATTGCCGTCACCGGCGCCAGCGGTTCCGTGTATGCCAAAATTTTATTCGAAAAGCTGCAGCGCCTCGGCTCCCAGGTATCAGCGGCAGGCGTCATCTTCTCGTCAAATGCCAGGGCGGTGTGGGATCATGAGCTGGGCGACCGGGGATATGAGCAGATTCCATTCCCGGTATTCCAGCCGGGCGATTTCAATGCGCCGTTCGCTTCCGGCTCGGCACGGTACGAGACCATGATCGTTTGCCCCTGCAGCATGGGCACGCTGGCTCGGATTGCCAACGGTGTCTCCAATGACCTGACCACCCGTGCAGCTGACGTCATCCTCAAGGAGCGCCGTCGACTGATCCTGGTGACGCGCGATACCCCGCTGAGCCTTGTCCATATCCGGAACATGGCTGCTGTTACCGAGGCCGGGGGAATTGTTTGCCCTGCCACGCCTTCATTCTACAGCCGACCGCAAACCCCTGATCAGGTGGCGGCTACGGTGGTTGACCGGGTACTGGACCTGGCAGGGTTCCACATCGAAACCTACCGCTGGAATGAGGAGGGGGCCTAAAAAGTTAATATTCACCCCGATAAAATTTTTTAACACGGGGCTCGTTAGAATATTGGAGAATTCGTTTGTTTTTATGTCAAAAGCACATTAAATTAGTGCTTTCAAATCTATAACCTTTATGTTCGAATACACCAAGCAGATACTCACGAAAGTGAGTTTTGACAGGGTATTATTCAGGAAAGAACTTAAGAAAGCAACTAGGTGGCTTAAAAAAGCCGAGGAAAGGCGCATGCTTATGATTTGGTGCCTGGCAACCTTCGGCAACCAGTATTCCGATATCATCCGTGAGGTATTCCGGAAGTTCGGACCCATGTAATCTGATTTTTCGATTCTATCCGGCAGCCGCTTCTGCCTGTTTTCTGCTTAACGCTTCGATCACGCGATCATAAATTTCGGTCAGCTTTTCAGGCCGGCGTGAATAGTAGTCGATGCTTGTTCTGAGTTCGCTCCATGTAAGGCCATGGGCCTCGAGCACATCCCGGTATCTTCCGGCCCTGGTTTCATCAGGCAGTGTGCCGGGGGGCGCCTCCTGCAGGTCGGCCTGCGCGAGATGCATGTCTGACAGGATTTCAACCATCTGATCCGGCGCAAGTATGTCAGGAGGACGCTGCTCCTCCTGCCGGGAGCAGGAAACGGCCCCGGCAAGGCACAGGAGCCAGAAGAGCCGGCGTGCACTTTGGGTAATCCGCTTATTACTGGCGTAATGCATGGCTGTTAACGATCGAAATCAAGCCGTTGTCCCGGCCCCTCGTTGCGGATGGCGCCCCCTGCATATACCATTTGCCCGTTGACGAACGTGTGCGTGACACGCGACCTGAAGGTCATGCCCTCGAAGGGCGACCATCCGCACTTGGCCAGGAT
>JAHEKC010000108.1 GCA_024638565.1 Bacteroidota bacterium | reverse complement strand
AGAAATACGATTTTCCCGCCCCGATGCTGAACGGCACACTCAGCTCCCATGGGTACTTGTTGTAGAACACATACTCAATGCCTACCGGAAAATAGTGCATGTCCAGCCTGGCATTGAGCGTGTCGGGGGGAAACACGTCTCTAACGATCTTGGGCTTGACGATATCCGATACCAGGTTGTAATAACCCACGCTTATCCTGATGCGTTTATTGAAGTCCAGCCCTGCCCTGAGGCCAAAGGTATTGGCGCCCTTGCTCGACACGAATGAATTATAGGTGTCCAGCATGAACAGGAACCTGGGTTTTTCCCGGAAGCTGGTCCTGACCGTATCCAGCCATTGCGCGGTCACGGCATGCGGGGTCGCCAGGCAAATCAAAAGCAGAAGGGGGATCCGGAGTCTGTTCCGCATCCTTCAAAACTATCCAAATAACAGTTCCGGGGCCCGGCAGGTCCGTTTGAACTTTTCAACGGTTCCCGGGGAACGGTTGTCAGACGTCAGAGCGGGCGTTGGCGATCTCTTCGTTGAATTTCGCCTCGCGTTCGTCCGCGGGAAGATTGGATTCAGGCGTTTCGGTGAACGGTACGGTCTGTGGAATGTAATCGTCTTTCGCGCCCGGCTTGCTGTAGTCGTATGGCCAGCGGTGAATGACAGGAATCCTGCCGGGCCAGTTGCCGTGAAGGTGCTTGACCGGTGCCGTCCACTCGAGTGTATTCGACTTCCACGGGTTCTGAGGTGATGCCTTGCCCCGGAAGATGGAATAGACGAAATTGAAAAGGAAGATCAGCTGGGCAATGCCGCCGAGCATGGCCATGACGGTGACCAGTTCGTTGATGTTGATCAGCGCATCGAACTCCTTGTACGCGGTATTGGCGTAATAACGCCTGGGTACGCCGGCCAGCCCCAGGAAGTGCATGGGGAAGAATACCCCGTACACGGCGATGACCGTCAGCCAGAAGTGCGCATAACCCAGTTTTTTGTTCATCATCCGCCCAAACATGCGCGGAAACCAGTGGTAAACGCCCGCGAACATGCCGAAGATGGCGGAGGCACCCATGACGATATGGAAGTGCGCCACGACAAAGTAGTTGTCATGCAGGTTTATATCCAGGGCGGAGTCCCCCAGGATGATGCCTGTGAGGCCGCCTGATATAAAGAATGACACCAGCCCGATGCCGAACAGCATCTGCGGGGTGAACTGGATGTTGGCCCGCCAGAGTGTCGCGATGTAGTTGAATGTCTTGACTGCCGAAGGAATGGCCACCAGCAGGGTGGTAAATACAAAGACGGAACCCAGGAACGGGTTCATGCCGGTAATGAACATATGGTGACCCCATACGATGAACGACAGGAATGCGATCACAAGCATGGAAACCACCATGGCCTTATAACCGAATATGGGCTTACGGGCATTGACGGAAATTACTTCTGATGCGAGCCCCAGGGCAGGCAGCAGGACAATATATACTTCAGGGTGTCCCAGGAACCAGAACAGGTGCTGGAACAGGATGGGGCTTCCGCCGGAATGCGCCAGGGGTTCGCCGGCGATAAAGATGTCGGAAAGGTAGAAGCTGGTTCCGAAGCTGCGGTCGAAGATCAGCAGCAACGCGGCTGAAAGCAGCACCGGGAACGAGAGGATGCCCAGCGTGGCCGTGATCAGGAACGCCCAGATCGTAAGCGGCAGCCTGGTCAGGGTCATGCCTTTTGTCCGCAGGTTGATGATCGTACACACATAGTTTATCCCTCCCAGCAGGGCGGAGATGATAAACAAGGCCATGCTGACCAGCCATAGCGTCATGCCCATGCCGGAACCCGGGATGGCCTGCGGCAATGCGCTGAGCGGCGGGTATATGGTCCAGCCTCCGCTGGCCGCGCCGCCTTCCACGTAAATGGAAATGGTCATCACCGTACATGACGCGAAGAAAAACCAGTAGGAAAGCATGTTCAGGAAACCGGACGCCATGTCGCGGGCGCCCACCTGAAGAGGAATCAGCAGGTTGCTGAACGTGCCGCTCAGGCCGCCGGTAAGCACGAAGAATACCATGATGGTACCGTGCAGCGTCACGAATGCGAGGTATGCGCTGGGATCCAGGATGCCGTCAGGCGCGAAGTTCGGGATGATCTTTTCCAGGAAGGGGAATGCTTCCCCGGGCCAGGCGAGCTGCAGCCGGAAGATCATGGACATGGCCATGGCCATGTAAGCCATGATGATGGCCGTGATCAGGAACTGCTTGGAGATCATCTTGTGATCCTGGCTGAACACGTACTTGGTCCAGAAGGTATCGTGATGCTCATGGTCGTGAGCGTCATGCTCCGCGGCATGTTCAACCTGCACTCCTTGTTTAACTTCCATATGGGTTTCTTTTCTTGTTGACGGTAGCGGCTGGCATTACATGGCCGCCATCTGCTCGTCAGGCTCGCTTTCTTCTTCGGAATTTTCAGCTGTCTCGACACCGTCCATGACCGGCTTCTGCTCTTTAAGCCATGTGCGGAAGTCATCCGGTTCGTCGATAACCAGTTTCATGTTCATGGTATAATGCGCCACACCGCAAACCTTGTTGCAAAGCAGCACATAATCGAAATTCTCGTCCTGCTCGATCTCCCGCATTTCCGCGGTGGTGATGGTGGGCTTGAAATAAAAGTTCGTGGTCATCCCCGGCACGGCGTTCATCTGCGTTCTCAGGTGCGGGAAATAGACGGAATGGATGACATCCCTCGAATTGCAGTCCATATCGATGGGTATGCCCACGGGCAGGCGCATTTCGTTGCCGCGTGTCATAATATCATCAGCCGCCGCGGGATCGTCGTAATCGATGCCCAGCGGGTTGGTATCGGAAATCAGCAGGTAACTCGACTTCCCCAGGACGTTGTCCGGTCCAGCATAGCGGGCTATGAAGGCGAACTGGTAGCTGTAAACCTGGATTTTCATGCCGTCATCGTGATCGCTTTGCGTCATCTTATTCCAGGAGTTCAGGCCCGTCACGATAAGCGCCGCGAGAACGATGGTGGGGATCACTGTCCACCAGATCTCCAGCTTGTGGTTCTCATGGTAGAAGAAGGCCCTGCGCGACTTGTTAAATCGATACTTGTAACCGAAATAAAACAACGCGATCTGGGTGATGAAAAAAACAATGCCAATGACACCGAAATTCCACCACAGGAGCAAATCCGTTTCCTCGCCATGCTCGGTAGCGGCTTTTGGCAGCATGAATTCACTGTACCGCACGGTCATGTAAACCACGAGCAACAGGCCGATGACCATGAATGCCATCAGCAGAATGCCATTCACCTTGTTGTCGCGATTCTGCTCTTCCTCTTCATTTTCCCCGGAAAGCCGCGAGGTCAGCTGAACGATGTTCATCAGCCTCCACATCACAAACACGGACAGGCCGATGGTCAGGATCAGGATAAAATTCATTGAGGCGTAGGGTTTACGGTACGGTCAAATTTAATTAAAACGAATGTTGCATGCTTTCTTTCATGAACGGGTCGTTCTTGGCCACAACCGGGGCCTTGGCAAAATGGCTGAGCACCACGTACCTGAACAGGCCCAGAAAACCCAGCATGGTGCCGATCTCGATAAGCCCGATATGGCCGCCGGCGCCTACCGCCCCTGGCGTCACCATCTGGAAGACGTCGATCCAATGCCCGATGAACAGGATCACACCCATGACCAGGAGGATCATGGGTTTGCGTTTGGCGTCACGGGTCATCAGGAAAAAGATCGGGATGCAGAAATTGATGAAGAAATTGGCAATCCACAGGCCCTGGTATTGCTCCTGGCGAACCACGAAATAAGCTACCTCTTCCGGCAGGTTGGAATACCAGATCAGCATGAACTGGGAGAACCACAGGTAAGTCCAGAATACGCTGAACGCGAACATGAACAGGCCCACATTGTGCAGGTGATGCTGGTTGACATGTCCCATCAGCCCGCGCCGTTTCATGACCACCAGTATGATGGCCATTACGGATATCCCGCTTACGAACAAGCCTGCGAACGTATACCAGCCATACAGCGTGCTGTACCAGTGTGTATCAATGGACATGATGAAATCCCATGCCATCAGCGATGAGGTGATGGCGAACAGCACCAGGAACTGGTAGGACCGGGTGCGCAGTTTCAGATGATGGGAGGACCCGCCTTCCAGATCCTGCTTCAGCGACATTTTTCGAAAGTACAGGGCAAAGCCCACCCATACCGTGAAATAGAACAGCACGCGAACGATGAAAAAGGGCATGTTCAGGAATCCGGACTTGCCGGCGATGATAGGATCGTATTCCGGGCTTTCCGGGTCGTACACGTCATGGTGCCACCAGTGGTAGATGTAATGCCCGTCGCCCGAACCTGCAATATAATTCCCGATCAGGATTATCGCCATCAGGGCCGCGCCCCATGGCATGTACATGGCCATGGCTTCCGGAACCCGGCGGATGGCGATGGACCATCCCGCTTCCGAGGCGTACTGGATGGCCAGGAAGAAAACCGCGGCCAGGGCAATCACCATGAAATAAAAGTTATTCCAGAGCAGGTTACTCCAGGCCTGGTGCGAATGCGTGGCGAAACTGATCCCGATGGACACAATGCCAATGGCGATCAGCACATACGAGAGGGTCTTGCTTTTCGCTGTGAACTCGTAACGCTTATCGGGTAACGCGGTTTGCTCCATGGTCAGGTTTAATTGCTTGCAGTTGCCGTGGTATCAGCGGGCGCCGAACCGGCGTCTTTGTGTTGTTGTTGAAGGTCCTTGATATAGGCGATAATCTGCCAACGTTCCTGGGGGTTCACCAGGTTCCCATGCGGGCCCATCAGGTTCTTGCCGTACGTGATACTGAAGTACATCTTGCCCTCAGGCAGGTCCGCCAGGTTGGCATCGAAGTATGAGGGCACCGGGAACGGGTCGCCCTTGATAAGCAGGGTTCCCTTGCCGTCGCCCTTCGCCCCGTGACAGTGCTTGCAGTTAATGTCGTATAACCGCTTGCCATGGGCAAGCGTAAGGGAATCCGCGGTCAGCGGGCTCCGGAGTTCCGTGCCGGCTGCCTCGTATCCTTCGTTCGTGTTGGGGTAAGCGAAATAGGTGTCGTATCCACGGGGGATGGTGCCCTTCACGGGCTCCAGCGCAGTCACACTGTCTTTGAAAAAGTCGCTGGCCTGGTAGGTTTCATATGAAGGCGAACGGTACATATCCGGCATGAATTCGAGGCCCGGATCTTCCGGCCCGCCTCCGCATGACACCAGCGCCATCGCGGCGAAAGCCAGCGTTCCTTTCCAAATTCGTGGTTTGATCTTCATCGTTCCCATCCGTTAGCTTTTAACTTCCACGGCCCCGGCCTTACCGAGCGCCTTTTCCGCGGCCTTCGCCCCTGCTTCGTCACCTGCTTCCACGGTCATGACGAAATAGTCGTCAGCCTGGCGGGGATGGTATACCGTGGGCTCCACGCCAGGAATCAGTTTGCTGCGCAGGTAAAAAGTAATCACCATGCCATGTGCCGCGCACAGGACGGTAGATTCAAATGTGACCGGCACGAAAGCCGGGAAATTCTTGTAAAGGTTGAAACTGGGCTTTCCACCAATGTCCATGGGCCAGTCGAAAATATTCATGTACCACATCATGAGGACGGCCAGGCAGGTGCCCGTGATGCCGTACAAAAAGCAGCAAATGGAAATCCGCGTGCGGTTGAGGCCCAGCGCATCATCCATCCCATGCACGGGATACGGGGAAATGACGTCTTTCACCTTAATCCCCGCCTGCTTCAGGCTGGTGAGGGCCTGCATCATGGTATCCTCTTCATCGAAGATGCCGTGGACAAGTTTCTTGCTCATGAACTTTGTTTTTTAGCCTGTGAACCCGAAGATTTGATTACGGTTTTAAGTTCGCTCATGGCGATGACCGGGAAGAAACGGGTAAACAGCAGGAAGGGAACGAAGAACAGTCCCAGCGAACCGATAAAGATCCCGATTTCGACCCAGGTGGGTGAATACATCACCCAACTCGATGGCAGGTAGTCGCGGTGCAGCGAGGTGACGATGATCACAAACCGCTCGAACCACATGCCTATATTCACAAAGATGCTGATGATGAATGTGGCGGCCACGCTGGTCCGGAGCCTGGAAAACCAGAAGAGCTGCGGGGTAATGACGTTGCAGGTCATCATGCTCCAGTATGCCCACCAGTAGGGGCCCGTGGCCCGGTTCAGGAATGCATACTGTTCATACTCCACGCCTGAGTACCATGCAATGAAGAATTCAGTCAGGTAGGCCACCCCCACGATAGAGCCGGTGATCAGGATGATCCGGTTCATCATGTCGATGTGGTAAATGGTTATATAGTTCTCCAGGCTCAGCACCTTACGGGTGATGATGACCAGGGTCTGCACCATGGCGAATCCGGAGAAGATGGCGCCTGCGACGAAGTAGGGCGGAAAGATGGTCGTATGCCATCCCGGAACGATTGAGGTGGCAAAGTCCATCGATACGACAGAGTGTACAGACAATACCAGCGGCGTGGAAATACCGGCCAGCACCAGGGCTACCTCCTCGAAACGCTGCCAGTTCTTGGCCGTACCCACCCAACCGAAACTGAGGATGGTATACCAGAATTTCCTGGCCTTGGTTTTTGCCCGGTCGCGCACCACGGCAAAATCCGGGATCAGCCCCGTATACCAGAATACCAGTGATACAGTGAAGTAAGTCGATATGGCGAACACGTCCCAGATGAGCGGCGAATTGAAGTTCACCCACATCGAGCCGAACTGGTTGGCCAGCGGAAACGACCAGTAGGCTACCCATGGCCTGCCCATGTGCGACACGATAAAAGAAGCGGCACAGATCACGGCAAAAATGGTCATGGCCTCGGCCGACCGGTTGATCGAAAGGCGCCATTTCTGCCGGAACAGCAGCAGGATGGCAGAGATCAGGGTGCCGGCATGGCCTATACCGACCCACCAGACGAAGTTGGTGATATCCCATGCCCAGCCGACGGTTTTGTTTTCGCCCCAGACGCCCAGGCCGGTACCCACGGTATAGCTTACCGTGATAATCCACCACAACAATGCCGCACAGGCAATGCTGAAGGCTATCCACCACCACTTGTTGGCCTTGCCCTCGATGGGCCTGCACACGTCCTCGGTGATGTCGTGTGCGGTTTTGTCTCCCAGTATAAGTGGAAGCCTTAAGTCCGATTCTTTAAAGTGACCCATAGTGGTTTTTTATCCTTTCTAATCACGCATGTGCTGCATGGCTTCCCTTCTTGTCCGCGTTCCGGACTTTAACCATGTATTTGACATTGGGTTGCACGTTGAGGGCAGGCAGCACTGTATAACTCCGGGCGTCTGCATTGGCACCGGCCAGCTCGGAAGATTCATCCTTGTAATCCCCAAATGTGATGGCATGTGTCGGGCAGGCCTGTGCACACGCCGTACGGATCTCGCCGTCATGCGGACGCCGGCTTTCTTTCTTGGCCTCCAGTTTGCCGGCCTGGATCCGCTGGGCACACATGGAACATTTTTCCATGACCCCGCGGGAACGAACCACCACATCCGGGTTGAGCACCATCTTGCCAAGCTGGTCATTCATGTGGTAGTCAAATTCCGGGTTATCCGAATACTTGAACCAGTTATACCTGCGGACCTTGTATGGGCAGTTGTTGGCACAGTACCTCGTGCCGACACAACGGTTATAGGCCATCATGTTAATGCCGTCCGAACTATGCGGCGTGGCTGCCACGGGACATACCGTTTCGCACGGCGCGTGGTTGCAGTGCTGGCACATCATGGGCTGGAAGACCACCTGCGGGTTGTCCGAAGGCTCCTCCATCTTATCATAATCTTTCTCGCCGCCCGGCACCGGGTCGGCGTCACTGGAATAATAACGGTCTATCCTGATCCAGTGCATCTCACGGCTCAGGCCGATCTCTTTCTTGCCCACTACCGGCACATTGTTTTCGGCGGTGCAGGCCACCACGCATGAACCGCAGCCCGTACAGGCATTCAGGTCAATGGACATGCCCCACAGGTGGTTAGGCTTCGGAAAGCCGGGCTTTTCCGGGGTGGCCCAAAGGTCCACGTCCTCGGGAAGCTGCTTGCCTTTATATGTGAGAAATTTATCCACGTGGTTCCCTGATCCGGGATC
>JAHEKC010000165.1:25199-30973 GCA_024638565.1 Bacteroidota bacterium | reverse complement strand
GATGCCCCGGCACCGGGAGATATCAGGCTTAACCTGTTCCTGGTGGAAGATAGCGTGGTGGGATTCGGGCCGGGATTCGACCAGGTGAATTACCTGAACGGGACGCCCGGTCACCCTTATTACCAGGCCGGAAACCCAATTGTGGGATATGTGCACCACCGGGTTATCCGCCACATTGAAAGCGGTCCGTGGGGCCTGGCCGGCGTCATTCCGCAGGCGCCTTCCGCCGGCAGTTCATATACGCACACATACTCCGGGATACCGGTTCTTCCGGGATGGAAGGACGATGATATGGAGGTGGTGGCGTTTCTGTCCTATTACGCCAATGATCCGGCGAAGCGGCCTGTGATCAATGCCGCACGGCGCCATCTGAAGGATTACACCACGGGCACGGCGGAACAACAGCCTGACGTTTTATTCAGCTGCTTTCCGAATCCGGCCCGGGATGAAATCTATTTGTCCCTGCCGCCGGGTGAGTCGGGGGTAATCACTTTTGCGGATGCCGGCGGCCGTATTGTCCAAACAGATTACATGCATGCCGATAAGCGCTTGCAGCGGTATTCGGTAGCCGGGCTGGAAGCCGGGTTTTATGTTTATGCCTGGAATTCTGACCATGGCCCGAAGGCAACCGGCCGCTTGCTGATCATACGTTAATGACTTGCTATAGCGGGATGCCGTGATTGAACTCTCCCTCAGGCACTGGATCCTGGCCAGTTTTTTCGGCTGGCTGCTTGGCTTCGTCCTGTTGATAGGACTGGTGCTGGCCGGCGAGTCAGCCGGGTTGCCGGGATCGCAGTTTATCGTGGGGCTGGCCATGGGGGCCGGGGTAGGTTACGGGCAATGGAGGATCCTGAGGAACATCACCGGTACGGGTGCGGGCTGGGTAATTTCTTCCGCGTTGGGTATGACTGGCGGTTTCCTGCTTTACGAATACGGCTTGCCGTTGCTGACCGGTTCTGTAGATGAATCCTTCCGGGTACTTCCTGCCGTTGCCACGGGCGGGCTGCTGGCAGGGTTATGGCAATCCCGCCTGCTCAGGTCAGGGAAGAATCCTGAACGCTGGATCCTTGCATCATTCCTTGGCTGGCTGGCAGCGGGTTTCTGTGCCACGCTGTCTGATTACCTGCCACGTGATCTCTTCCCGAATACACTTTCCGCAATTGTCAACCTGGTATTTATCCTGTGTGGCGGTGCGGTGCATGGCCTGGTAACCGGGAAGCTGCTGAAGGGTATGCTCAGGCGCTGATTTACCGGCTGAGTACCCGGCCCTTTTCCACGGCCTGCCCGATCACACGGTCAATGTCATCTTCGCCGGTCCGGAAATTCACTATGCATGCGCGAAGGCAATACTTACCATCTACCAGCGCGTTTGACACGAACACGCGGCCATCGCGCTGCAGCGCATTCACGATCGATTCATTCAGGCGATTGAGGCTTCCCGTATCCATGCCCTCCGGTACATACCGGAATGTGGCAATGCTTAGATTGTGGGTCATGGCCTCCAACTCCGGGTGATCATCCGCCTTTTGGTACAGAAGGGCTGCAAGCCTGATGTCTTCACGGATCATCTCCCGGTAGCCGTTGCGACCGGCCTGCTGCAGGGCAAGCCAAACCTTTAGTGCGCGGAAACCGCGGGAATTCTGAAGTCCGTATTCGAAAAAATTAACCGGCCGGCTTCCTTCCTGCGCATCGAAATTATAATAGTCGGGGTGTGTACTGAAGGCGGCGCGCAGGTGACCGGGATCCTTAACCAGCGTACAGCCTGCTTCCAGCGGGTTGTATAGCCACTTGTGCGGATCGAGTGCAACGGAATCCGCCAGTTCGGTACCGCGGAACATATCCGCCATCTCCGGAAGGGCGGCGGCCGGCATGCCGTAGGCGCCATCGACATGAAACCATATATTGTGCTTTACGCAGATCGTTGCCATGGCTTCGAGGTCGTCGACCGCCCCGGTACTTACGTCCCCGGCATTGCCAACAGCGAACAGGGGCGTATGTCCTTTCCGCTTGTCCTCGGCCACGGTGGATTCAAACGCATCCATATCGATTCGGCTCCCCTGCCCGGTGGGAATCCAGCGGATGGCGTCCGTGCCGTGACCGAACAGCGCGGCAGATTTTTCCAGCCAGGTGTGGGTGGCTTTCGAACAATACAGGGTCATATGCCCCCCGCTGCAAATTCCCTTCTTGCGGTACGACTCCGGGGCCCGTGCCATGCGGGCAGCCAGGAATGCCGTCATGTTGGCCATGTTGCCACCGCTGACCAGCAGGCCTCCATATCCTTCCGGAAGCCCGATGAGCTCCGCCAGCCAGGCCACAGTCTGTTTCTCGATCTCGGTGGCCACGGGGCTGAGGATCTGGGCGCCGGCATTTGGATTGACGGAAGATGCCAGCAGGTCGCCCAGTGCGCCGATGGGTGCCGGTGCGCCGGTAATGTATCCCATGAAGGAGGGATGCGCATTGAACAGGGAATGCCCGAACATCAGCTCGCCTGCACGCTCCAGCAGTTCCCCTGCCGGGATGCCGTCTTCCGGCAGGGGCCGGCTGCCGAGCGCGGCCGCCACTTCCTCTGGTGTTTCACCCGGAGTCACCTTCCGGCTCCCGATGGTTTCAATGAATTCCGCTATGTCATCGACCAGCCGGTACCCGAGTTTCTTGAATTCTCCGCCAGGCATGGCTACGGCGGATTCACGTTTCGTTGTCATTCCTCAATATGTATGTAAGCCCCCCGCTAGCCGGAAGGTTTCAGTTTCTTTTCGAAGCAAAGACTGTTTTCAATTCCCTCGTAGGGCCCGAAGTTTGGTATTGACCGGTAGCCGGCACTTCGGTAAAGGGCGATGGCTTCCGGCTGCCTTTTCCCCGTTTCGAGCACACACCTTTCGCATCCCAGGCCGGCCGCCCGCTCCTCCAGCGCCTGAAGTGCCCTGCGGGCATAGCCGCGTCCTCGTACGACCGGCAGGGTGAACATGCGTTTGATCTCCATGGCATCATCGCTGAACCTGCGCAACGCACCGCAGGCCACCGGGCGGCCCTCCTCGTAAAGCACCACCGCATGATCGATACCGTCGATGCTGTTCAAGGGTGCATAGAATATATGATCCGCCCCGTCACGTGCGGCCAGTTCCTGGTTCAGCAGGTTTACAAGCGTGGCAAAATCAGCATGGCTGCCGGTGGTATGCTTTAACCCGGTTTTTCTCACCGGTTGTTGTCTCTATCCACTGAAAAGTATGTTTTACGGCTTAATACAAAGGTCCTGTATTTCGAACCGGCGGGCTGCCGCAATGCTGGGCGGAATCCGCTTTTTCCTGAAAGCCGGACAGACTTTCCGTTTCTTTCGTGGATGACGGCCTTGATCCTCCACAACCCGAGTGATTGAAACCCGTGATCGAGCACCGGCCCCATGGCTTCATGCATGAAGCCCTTCCCCTGGAATGCGGGCAGCAATTCGTAGCCTACCTCGCCAACATGGCCGCCAGGTGAGAAACGAAAAAGCCCGATGCCGCCGATCATCACATCGGAACCCTCCAGGGCCATGCACCAGTTGACAATTCGGCCCGCACGCCGTTCGCTGTGGAGAAACCTGATGAAACGCAGGATTTCTTCCTTGCTCTGCAACTTCTTCCGGTCTATGTACCGGTTGACATGCGGATCAGTCCGCAGCAATTGCACCGCTTCCCAGTCGGTGTGCCGGAGCTTTCGCAGCCGGAGCCGTTCGGTCCGGAAATTTCGAAATGGCAGTGGGGCTTCTACGGGCATGAATGCTTATTGAAAAATTGCCTGTATCAGCCCTCATCCCCGGCCAGCTTTCGCTCCTCGCGAATCTCGCCGATGTGGTAATAGGAACATATCCTGTCAATGAGGTTTTCCTTGAAATAAAACCACTCGCTTACATCCAGCCGGAAGTCCCCCTGCGCTGCCGTATACCTGACACATGCATGGCCATCGCCGTACAGGCTGTCATGAATGTTAAAGGCATACCCGAGAAACTTATCACGATTGCCTTCCACTACCTCCAGGTATGACTTTTTACCATTGATGGTGCCGAATGGGCTGGTATGCGTGAAGCTGTCGGTCAGCGGCAGGTCATGAAAATGGCCACGGGCCCAGGTGTCAAACCAGGATTTTACAAGTTGTGCTGCGGTCATGTACCAAAGATATCAATATGCCGCAGCCGGAAACGGACAGCCTATAGCTGTTCAGCCAGTCATTGCAGTTATCCCGGAGGCCTGGCCGTCTAGCATCCCTGCCCATATATACGGAAAACAATAAGCCCCAATTCATTCAGTTTTTCTTTCAGATTCCGGAAACGAATCCTGTCAGATGGTCGGTTCGTGGCGTCCCGATCCGATTGGTACTTCGATAGAATCCTGTCCAGGTCTTCGGAATCGGTTCTGTAGCCTGAAAAGACATACAGGAATTCGCTTTTCCCCAGTTCAACGATCCTGACCAGTTCCGGGTAGGCGCTTTCCATTTTTCTTATCTCTTCAAGTTCCAGTTCCTCAACCACTGACCGGTGCGGGGGTACGCTGGCGCAGAAAAGTTCCACGGTATCTGGTTGTTCCTTGCCGGTGGGTACATTGTTATCGCTCAGGCAGCGTGCCGTCCTTGCCCGGATCGAACGCACCTGGCCCGGGTCCAGGGTCCGGATCTCGTCAAGCGGACTGAAATACAGCGTAAGCGAGTCACCGGGCTCCATCTTGGGTAGCGTGATCTCGATCAGCCTGCTGTGGATGCGAAGCGGATTATCCGAAAAAATGTCTTTTTGTTTTCCTGCGTCGATCATCTTTTCTAGCTGCTGCCCGTAAATGGCGTATCCGGGCTGGTAGAGGTAAATGCCGTCGAAGGTCGTATTGTTCACCAGCTTGACCTTTACCTCATACTTTATAATACACTTCGGGTTGTCACCGATGGCTTTGTACGGCACGGAAAGGATGCCTGACAGGATTGTCGTAATGAATAGCCTGCGCAATAGTATACCTTGATTCAGCATTGCTCGATTAGCTTTTTGGCGTTTTTCATCGATTGGCGCGTGCTGCGTCGCAGCATTGCCTCCAGTGCAGGCCTGAAAAGCCTGATCATGAATCCGCTTTTCAGCACCAGGCTGTTGGTCTGGGTCCATACAGTTCCGTTTTCATGAGGTTCATAGTGCCATGAACCCCCGCCGCCCCTGAACAGGGGGGAGCGGGTGCCTGTCAGGGACTGGCTGGTCCGGACCGGCCTTTCTTCGAGCTTGTATTGCAGGGTTGCATCGAGGATCCTGCGGACCCGGATATCCACAATCCTGGCAGGTGATTCACATACCACCTTTGCATGAGCGATGGATTTATCCCAGCGGGAACGCTTGCTGAAATCCTGGGTGAAATCCCAGACCACACCAGGTTCCCGGCTAATGAATACACTTTCGTTTATGGTTATCAGATTGCTCATCAGGCTGATGATTCGTTTTTCAGGGAACCAAGTTAGTGAACAGGCCCGACTCGGGCAATTACGGTAAAATCATCAGATGAAAGCATGCTTGGATTTTGAAAATCAATCCGCTCATGTTTTTTGCAGAATATTTCCCGGATTGTAGCGCTTTAGTACACGCAAGGCCCTCAATGTATTCCACCTGCCCGGTTTGCCGGACTTTTCCATTTCAAAATGCACTTTGCCCGGGTACGCGGCGTACTGATTCCAGCTCGCTGCGCTGTTTCGCTTTCGCATCAGTACATTGATAGCTGGTGCCATACGTGCATCCCATGGCAGTTGTGCATACTGAAAATAATCGAGCGCCCTCA
>JAHEKC010000165.1:0-25189 GCA_024638565.1 Bacteroidota bacterium | reverse complement strand
CCACCTGGGTGGAAACGGGAACCTGAGGAATTCCTTCCTGATGATTGCTCCTGTACGGTCGGAAAGGAATAACCTGTGCTGCAGGATAAATGCCACGCTTGACTTCAGGGCGTAATTTATTTCTTTGGCCCTGTATGCATAACCGTTTCTCAGGTATTCGGTAAATCCTTCGATAACTGAAAGCGTGGAGTGGAGGGAACTGTGATGAGCCCCGGACCAGTTAGAATTGCAGTTGAAACCACCGTCAGGCATCAACTCGTTCAAAAGGCAATCCACCACGGATTGGACCTTTCCCGGGTCCGTCCCGAAGTAGGAGGCGTAATTCAGGAACATGCCATTTACGCAGACGTCACTAAGCCTGAATTTCCCTACCGGGTTGATCCCTCCATCGGCAGCTTTGTCATTGCGAAGGACTTTCTCAATGGATTCCCGGACGAGGCTATTGTCCTGGGGCAAACATAAAAGCCGAAGGTCCAGGAGAGAATAATGTGAAGAAATCCATTTTGGTTCATAAAACCGTTTTCCCCAATGACCTGCGGCTTTACGTTTGGACAAAAATCGCTTGCCCCATCCTTCCATTCCTATCCTTTGCCGCAAGTCTTTCCTGTCTTCTCCGAGCAGGTCGCGGAATACCTGGTACCTGATCGAGACATCACCCTCCAGGAGCCAGTTAATGAGGTTTTCTTGTATTGCTGGCGGAAGGCCAGGGCTGGTTGCAAGAGGCATGTTCCCTATGGCGCCAGCCGCTACAAATCAGTCATTAGTGCTCCAGGATCTTCTTAAGGGTACTTAAACTCATGTCCCAGGCCCCCTGCGAGTCGTTGTAACGCTTTTGGCCGTCCGCCACCCTGGCAAAGTCGCCCTGGGTAACGCTTACCGTGGTGACCCCGTTTTCATATGCGAGCACATATTCCCCCGTCAGGTGGTTGTCAGGCACGTCGTCCATTCCGCCATTGGGATCGAAAGTCGTAAAGGCAAGCACGGTATCAGGTTCGTACCTGAGTACTTTGCCAGTCACGTAGTCTTTACCGTCTGCGGCCCCACGCCAGATGAGTGGGCTGTCCGGTTCCCAGGTGGTAACCGGCACGCAGCCGAACATGTATTGCTTGGTCATGTCGGGATTCACGAGGGCATCCCAGACTTTGGATTTAGGGGCCCGGATGATCACGGTCTTGCGTAAGGTCATTTCGTCGCTCATGTCAGCTAATTTTAAAGATAAAACTACGATTGTTTTTTTTAAATCCCACCTGGACCCTGGCAACCTGTTCGTCCCGCCATGGATTCGTCACATGCTGAGGTTGAACGGTCAGAACGAGATATCCAGGTCGAGCCGGATCCTGCTGCCGTTTTCCCGCGACAAACCTGTGACAATGATTTGTTCAACGGTATAGAATTTCAGCTTCAGGCGTATGCCTTCGTCGAGCTGGAGGCCAGCCAGCAGCTCGATGCCCCGCATATTGGTAAGCCGGCCGTCGGGCGATCCTTTGGACGAGTAATCCCATCTCGCCCAGTCATTTTGCGCCATGAAGTCGACAGCAGCATATCGCTCCATGGAGGCGTATGTGGCCTGGAACATCCAGTCACCCGCTGCTTCCAGTTTGCCGTAACCGATACCCGCGGACCACCCTTGTACCTGGTCATCGAGTTCCGAGGGAACGGAGTCATGCTTTGCATAGTCCTCCGTATTGTAATAGAAGTCGAAGGCAACGGCAAGCGGGCCGGCGGGCAGCGCCCTGTATCCCGCACCAATATGGAATATGGAATAGTCGATTAAATAGGATCCTTTTCCGTCGGGAATATCCGGGATATTCCTGAAGATGTACCAGGCTGGGAAAATCCTGAGCTTCTCATGAAATGTGGCATTGACCTGGGCGGTTTGCATGTAGGAATCGTCCGCGAATGACCTTCCGGCCGTATTCAGGATAAAATGACCAATGCCGGCTTCCATGTCACTCACAAGTTCATTGATCTTTCCAAAGGGCGTTCCGAGATAAACGCCCTCCGGGTACACGTTGTCACTCCAGAATAGCTCATTTTGCTTTTGGAATGGCCAGGAGTTCTTGCCGGCCCAGAATTCCAGGTGGCGGGTTTCGGCTTTGAAATATGCCTTTTCGAGCGCGAACGGAAGGGGGCCGAATTCATGAAGCCCTTCGCCGAGTGTCAACTGGGAATCCTGTTGCCTGGCCTGGTGCCCGGTGCGCAACCGGGCCCCGGCCGATGCCCATTGGTTGTGCCGGTAAGTAAAGCCGGCCCTGAGGCGGTAGCGAAGCCGTGAGCGTTCCTTGCGCAGCGTGCCGTCACTTTTGCGAGAGTCCCAGTCCTGCTCGGCCCGGAACCGGAAATCCGCACTAAAAGAGATCGTGCGAATGCTGTCCGACTGGCCGTACAGGCAGGACGGTGCGATTGCGATCAGCAGGAACAGGTACTTTATATACATGAATGTTTCGATGGGATGCCTGGTCTTGGACTTATCCATTGGTGCGGAGCATAAAATTATGTTTTTATCCGGCAGCCGTCCTGATCTTCATCGCTTTTTTGAGGCCTTTTTTTGCCGGATGCCTGAGCGCATGCCTGATGACCCATTTCCTTTCGGCCGGGGCACCTTCCAGCCATGATTCGCATAGCTCAAGCGCCATCGCGGGGTGGTCCTTGGCGATATCGCCCACATGGTTGGCCACACTCCTGCGGACATACAATTCCGGATCGTCTTTCAGTTTTTCCAGGATGGGAATGGATGGCGACGGGTCGGCAACTAGGTTGCGGAGGCGCATGGCCCAAGGAAGCCGTGGCCTGGGTCCCTCGGAGCACAGCCTGCGGACATGCGGATCCGGGTCCTTCATCCATTTGTACAGTTTTTGGAAGGTGCGGCCAGGCCGGGTATCGATAAAGGGGCGGATGGAGAACTCGGCTGTGAACCTGCGGGTCAGTTCGTACTGCGCCAGCATCGATACCGGGAATGGATCCCTTCCGTCATTGTAATACCTGTCAAGCCCGTACCTTGCGATAAAGCTCGCATGCGGCATGTAGAACAGGGGCGCCAGCCCGTTGTTCTCGGTTCGAGACAGGGGAGGGGTGAAGGAGCCGACGATCACATCCAGCGCACCGGCGTAAACGTCGGGAAGGTGTGCCTTCATGGCGGCGGCAATATGATCAGCACGTGCTGTGAGGCTTAGCGGTGTCAGGCCCCTGAGGGCATGGCGGCTGAACGACATCTCATCAAAAGCCTTGTATGATATCTTCAGGTTCCTGCCCAGCTGCGTGACCGCACGCCTTCCAAGAACATCTTTTAGCGGCTGGCCCTTTACGATGGAGTCAGCTGCAGGAGGGACCTTGAGACCCGGATCACTTGTGCTGTGAGAAAGTTTGGATGTCACTTAACTGCTTCCAGCCTGCAAAATGATGAATGCCGACATTCGAATATAAAGTTGATGTTTAAAGCTATTCAGTATACATCCTCAGCTAAACCACCTTGCATCCTTACTTTTTTTAATCATCCGCTTCAGGACATCAAGGTCTACATCGTCCAGCTTGTTGATATACAGGCATCCCTTGCCGTGCTTGCACTTGCCCAGCTTCGCGAGCAGTTCTTTCTGCCTGCTGATATCAAATGTCAGGTAAACCGTAAGCTTTGTCTTCCTGGGTGCGAAGCCCACATTGAACCACTCGAATTCTTCCTTTCCGCTCTTGCGTTTGTATTTGTACTTTCCGAACCCGATGAAGAAATTATCTCCCCACACCTTCGGCGGCTTACCGGTGACCTGCTTCATGATCGTAAGCAGCTTTTTGCTGTCCTTCCGCTTGGATTCATTGTCAATGCGCTCTATGAATTTCGCCACACTCTTGTTGGTTTCTTTGTTTACGAGTCCTGCCATAGGATTAGAATTAGGATAATATCAATTATTCCTGCTTAACGAATTTGATCATATAGTTTTACTTGGTCGTTGATCTATTTATCCGACCATACTGCCAGCTCATTCCCTGCAGGATCCTTGAAATGGAAGCGCCTGCCGCCGGGGAAGGGAAAAATATCCTTTGCAATGGCGCCTCCCGCTTCTTTGATGCGCGGCACGAGTGATTCGAGGTCAGTATGGTACAGCACCACCAGGGCGCCATTAGTGACGGGTCCGTCATCCAGTGCAAAACCGCCCGCGATGCCGCTTTCAGAAAATGATGTATACGTGGGACCGTAGTCGGTAAACTTCCAGCCGAACAGGCTGCCGTAAAACTCCCTGGTTTTTTCAAGGTTATCAGAAGTAAATTCGATGTAATTGATCAGGATGTTGTTCATATGCAAGTCGAATAATGAATAAGCATTTCGTAGCTCAAGGTATCAAGAAACTTCAAACCGGTGAAACGAAATCTTTCCAAATATGGGTCCGGCGGTGCAGGGACCTGTGCATGGCCATTTCAAGTCCCAGGAGTCGGCGCAGAAGAGTATAAAGGCGATTTGAAAGCGCGAATAACCGTTCAGCTTTCATTCGTAGTACGTGTAAGTCCTTAGTACCGTCCATTTGAACTTCCCGTTCGTACTGTAAACATCCTCCACCGCACGAACCGAATATGAACTGTCCCCATGCCAGGTTCTGGACCAGCTGTTTGTCTTCCCGTTTTTTCCCGGTGTGATGAATTCAATCTTAACCAGTTTGCCCGAGGCATTATACCTGAACACTTCGACGGTTGGTTGCCGGACCGAGTCGACGGCCACGCGCCTTATTAGCCTGCCCTGCTTGTCAAAGTGGTGGCGCATCTCCAAGCGCCTGAAGTTGTCGTCATAAGCGCTGATATATGACCCGATGCAGTTTCCCGAGGTGTCGTATTCAAATTCATATGTCCTGTAGGGTTTCCCGCACTGCCAGTGATCATGGTAGTTTGTCATGAGTCCATTCCGGTTGTACGCCCTGATCCACATGAGGCATAGCGAGCTGTCGGGCATCCGGTAAAATCCCGTGTCGGTTTTCACTTTGAATGCGGCCCTGGCCGGCGCATTGTTGTTTTCGAAGAGAAACTGTGCCTGAGCGGCATAAAACGGAATCAAAATGAATCCAGGTAAAATCAACATCATAGCGGACAGGTTCCGGTACACGGTGCATGCCCGCTGCCTGGAATTGCCGGCAGGCGTGACGCAAATTGAAGAGGACATCCTGGCCATTTCCAAGTTTATGTGCTATTGCCATGGCTCTTCCCGGTTACGGGTGTGAACCTGTCGTTGTCATAGCGGAAGAGGCACAGCCATCCGCCGAAACAGAACCGGCCCTGCCTGTCTTCCATGAGTGAGGGGACTACATGACTTTGCAGGCCGTCCTCCTTGCTGTAATTTGTGCGAATCAAAACTAACTAATCATCCAGCATCAGGGCCTCGAACAGTTCCATAAGATCTCCCACGGCCAGGGTTCCGAATAAGATCGTCAGCCCGGCCACGATGCCGATGGCAGGATGCTGAATAATGCCGGTCCGCCGGGTGAGCCTCACGGCAACAGGCGGACAAAACAATAAGCCCGGCATCAAATAAATCAATCCGGGGACCACGTGAATCAAAACAGTGTTCAAAATGCCGAGGATGAAGAACAGGATGGAGAAGATCCACCAGATGACGGGCATGGTTTTATTAATCGAAGGCTGCCAAGTGCAGAAGCGATCCTTGCAGCCTGCCTGGCGTTATAACACATAACTTATAGTATTATTCCTGTGATTACCACTGTTTTGTGAACTTTCGGATCCAGGGGCCGGCTACCCCGATTTCATCCAGTGCTCCATGATAATCGCAAGCGCATCCGATGCCAGGATGACCAGGAACCCCGCTTCATGCTTCAGTTTGGCTTTCCTGGTGATGGTTACCACTGCCATGGCAAGCACCAGGACCGGTGCAAGCAGCGTATTCCCGTGCCAGTGATTAAGCACCCACAGCCAGTAGGTAAATACCGGGGCAGACATGAGGCAAATGACCAGCCGGGAACCGGCAGGCAGCTTTCCGGCCGACAATCCATACACAAAGGCAAGCGCTACAAAACCCATGTAAACATACAGCCCTGCTGTGTGCATGCTGCCGGTGCTTGCAAGCGCAGGCAGAATGCCGGCCACCATCCCCAGCGTAATAATACCGGGGTACGGCTTCCAGGTTTTGAAAGTCAGGTAAAGGGCAACTATTACTCCCGTTATTATCAGCGCAAATAAGATCATCCGGGGTGCCGGTAAAATGAAACCGGCGTAAAATTATATCAAGGCAAAGCGCCTGCCGGAAAGATATGCAATTCTGTACGCGCTACACTAGCATCCTTCCTTGCCGAACGAAAGCACGAACGTCTGATTAACCTTCAGCCCCATGTGGTTTTCCGCCGGCTGCCATTTACCCGGCATGTTCGTGATCAGCTCAACCATCTTTTTGTCCACTGCATCGTATCCCGACGTGCCCGTCAGTTCGACATCTGAGATCGTTCCCATCGTGGTAACGGTAAAATAAATCATACCCGGCTCCAGCCTGTCCTCCCGGACAATTGAAATGGCTTTCATGCTGTTTTCCCTAAGGTGTGCTATTAGCACATCCTCACCACCAGGGTATGTCGCTTCTCTTTCCGGAACAACCGTGATAAAATAGGTCAGGTCGTATTCGTCTTTTCGGACATTCTTGTGCCGACCCTTGCAGCTGGCGATAAGTCGAATATCATCGGAGTATTTGGTGGATTGAAGCAATTGCAACTGGGCATCGGTCAGCATGATGTCGCTGCCCTTTTCCGTTGGTCGCATATATTCACTCCAGAGTGTAACCTTGACCGTATGTATGGGAAAAGAACCCCAGTCAGCTTTCGGGGGTACGATATCAACAACAGAAGCGGCCTTGTCGAGGTCGGTCTTCGTGATGGTGGCGTTAAACCTGGAGCCTACCTGGTAGCGAAAATCCGGAAGGGCCTTCTCGTCTATGGTTCCAGGAATGGGATTCCAGTTCGTCACGGTAAATGCGGTCAGTGCCATGGAAACAACGGCCGCGCTGAATACTAAAAGGAGCTTTTTCATGTACGCTTCATTTAATGGTTATCGTCTTTCAAATATAGGGTCAGCAGCCGCCAGGGTGCTTTAATCAAGTGTAAATTGGTGTAAATCTTGTGTAAATCAGTTAATCTTAATGGTGTTTCGGATATTTTTGCGCAATGTTCCCGAGATTTTTGATCGCAGCGATAATTGCTGCGGTCCTGTTTTCCCATTCTGATGGTTTTTCACAGGGCACACAGGATGAGAAGAAAATCAGCGTCTCCCTGCGGATGATCGGGCACCAGCTGTTGCTGAAATCGGGCGACAGCTCCTCGCTGGTCCTGCCTGTTGAAAAAAACAGGAACCAGTACAGGGTCCGGTTCGAATCCCCGTTTGAATTCAACCCGGACGAGCTGGTAAATACCGCCAATACGGTGCTGAAGGAAGCGCACATAGCGGCAGGCTATTTCATGGAAGTGGAGCGGTGCGGGACAGGGGAGATTGTATACAGCTACCGGGTTGGCGATGTCGAGCAGGTGGATATTATTCCATGCGAGTCGCGGCCCTATCCCGAGTCTTGTTACAGCCTCCTTTTCACACTGTCCCGTGATGTAGCAGCAGCCACTGATGGTTCATCGGTAAATGAGGCGGCAGATTCCGGAAATGACCATGCAATAACTATCGGCATCATTTTAGTGGTTCTGGTCACCGTGGTGATGTTTTTCGTGGCCCGGTACCGGAGAACCCTGTCAGCCGGTGATGCCGGACGCATCAGGATGGGAAAATATTTGTTTGATCGTCGGAATGCCGTGCTGATCCTGAAAGAGCAGCGAACGGAGCTGTCCGGCAAGGAGGCGGATCTGTTGCTGTTGTTGCATAAGTCTGTAAACGACACTGTGAAACGCGAGGTAATCCTCAGCAGGGTCTGGGGTGATGAAGGGGATTACATTGGCAGGACGCTGGATGTCTTCATTTCAAAGCTCAGGAAAAAGCTGGAGGCCGATCCGCGCGTGCGGATCGTCAACGTCCGCGGGGTGGGGTATAAGCTGGTTATCGAATAGCTTGCGAAGCACTGCCGGGCCTGGAAGCATTCCGGACAACCAGCCCATGAATTCGTGGGGTCATCAAAGAAACCGGCAATTATAACTTTATAACCTTTTGGTAAACCGGCAGGCCGTCCCGGGTGATCCTGATCATGTAGATGCCGGCCGGATAGCCGGAAAAATCCAATTTGCGGCCGTGCCGTATCGGCCTGACCTCATGCCCCTGCGCATCAAATACGGTAATGTTATTCCATACGGCGGAAACCGGCAACATCAGGAAATCCCTGAACGGGTTGGGATAAACCTGCCATGATGCTCCGTCATGTTCAGGAATGGTGGTGGGCGATGTCTCCTGGCAGCTGGCCATGTCGGTAAAGCTTCCGTCCGCGAAGAAAGCCGGGTTTCCCAGCTGGGCAGTGCTGCCGGTAATGATGACAGGATAAAGCGAATCCTGATAAGACCCGACGTACAGGGTGTCATTCAGGAAAAATGAACCGTAAAAGGTTTGCGTGAATTGTATCGGGTAGGCATTGACCCTGCCATTCTGGTTGTATACTTTCACGCTGTCCGCGGAGCTGGGTACGGAACCGGTAAAAACCCAGGCCTGACCCGCCGTGTCAACGGCAATATCATGGGTGCCCGCGAAAAACTCGCCTTGCAGGGAATCAACTGTTGATAAGGTCGTGCCATTCCAGTACTTGACAACCTGGATGACCGCACCCTCCACCATGTAATACTGGTCTCCGAGGTGTCCGCCATTATTGTTCACCACGCTATAAGTCGTGGTGGTCACCCAGCCGGCGACAGGGTCAAAACGTGATATCCCCACCTGGATGTAGTTGTTGGTGTAGAACGTAGGGGAGCCGCTGGTTCCGCAATAGCCTAAACTGGTACCCCCGCCTGATAATACGGTATCTCCGCCACTGATTACCCCGTTAATCATGCTCCATTGCTGGATATATCCATCGGCGGTTATGGTCCAGAAGTCGGTATTACAGTCTACAGGGTGCGGCTGGACAACCTGCGCTTGTGTGGCGTGGGGCGCGGATACGGCAAAAAGGAGTATTACCCATAACCTGATCGCTTTCATGGCATATGAAGCTGGTTAACCAGCAAACTGCTGACAGCAACTATAGCTGGCAGCCTGGTTTTGATTAATTACTTTATTCCTAGTTTCTTCTTTACATAATCGCTTGTGAGATGCCTGGCCACGTCAAATGGCTCACAATTCTTTCCTCCGGCATCGAATTGGATGGGGCCTATTTCCCGGGCCACTTTCAGCGCGGCTTTATTCAGAACGGCATTGCGCTTGCCTATGCCCAGGAGGGCGCCGCCCATGGAAGCGAGGACCAGGTTGTCTTCACCTTTAAAGGTCCTTTTAATATACCCGATCCTGTCAAGGAAGAATGCGTCACCGGGTGCGTCCGACCTTTTGGACTTGGAAACTTCATATAGCAGGCCGTACCCGCAACGCCTGCGCACGGTATCCTTGCTCTTAGTCCAGTCCAGCAGCAATTCGACTACAAAGGAAGTTTTGGCAAGGGAGGCATCGCATGAGGAGAAAACGTGGGCCAGGTGTCCCTGTCCGACCTGCTCAACCTGCTTTTCAGCCTGCTCACGGCTTATTTTCTTTGGATCGTCGATAAGCAGGGCAATGATACGTGCGTCATAGATATCACTTTCGAACAGTTTCAGTGCCAGCGTGTGATCCCTGCCAATCTGTTTGGCAAGTTTTCGCAGTATGGTTAACCCGATGCCGTAACTCCTGAGCCCGGTAGCACCATTCTTACTTTTCTTCCATTTTTCAATGTTGACCTTGTTCTGGTTGGCTTTGAGCAGGGCAATGGCCCGGGTCTGATTCATGGGAGTGTTTTAAGCCATCAATTTACGAAAAAACGCCCTGCCACCTTATTCCCGGTTGACCGGTTCGACAAATCCCTTCCAGTTCCGCATGTATTCGATAAACCTGTTACTCAGGCCTTCAGCGGTCAGGTATTTCACCGATACCGGAGGCTTGACGGGCTGAAAATCCTTGTTTCCGATAACCTGCCGGGGAAAATCATGGTGGAGGATGGCGGAACGGCCAATCGCAACAAAGTCGACACCGGAATCCAGCAATTTGTTTACATCAGCCCGCGACCTGATCTTGCCGGCCACTACCAGGCGCACGCTTCCGTAATCAAGCTCCGTAACATGGCTGAGCAGGCTCATTCTTTGGTATTTCCCGTCTTCCGGCAGCTTGTTGAAATCCCACAGGGAAATATGCAGGAAATCTATATTCCCTTTTCTGATCAGTTTTTGACAAATAGTTTTGATCTCGTCGATGTCCATACCGAACCGTTCGGGCGACAGCCTGACGCCAAGCAAAAAGCCGGGTCCGCAGGCCTTCCTGATGCCGTCCGTAATCTCAAACAGCAACCGCGACCTGTTTTCCAGGCTTCCGCCGTAATCATCTGTTCTCCTGTTGAGCTGGCTGCTCAGGAACTGGCAGACAATGTAACCATGGGCGCCATGGATCTCCACCCCGTCATACCCGCTTTCTTTCGCTCTTGCTGCGGAAGCTATAAAGTCATTGCGCAACCGGATAACTTCATCCGCAGCCAGCGCCCGGGCCCCGTATTTCAGGTTGTCGGAAGGACAGACAGGTGCCTGCCCGGTCAGTTCTTTCGGGGATCGCATTCCGGCATGAAAGAGCTGGATCGCGGAAAGACAGCCTTCATCCCGCAAGGTATCCGTCAAACGCCTGTGCCCGGGAATGTGTATATCCGAAAAAATACCCAGCTGGCCTGAAAATCCTTTTCCTGATTCCTGGACATGTGTCGCACATGTCATGACAAGCCCGAATCCGCCTTTCGCCCGCATGGAAAGCCAGTTCAGCTCCTCGTCCGACAGGCAGCCGTCCTCGTGACTTTGTGAATTCGTCATCGGCGCAAGCATGAAGCGGTTTTTCATGGTTGCTCCGCAGGCAAATTCAACGGGATCGGATGATAAAGAGCTCATAATTCTGGTCTTCTGTATTTCAAATGTCGGTGTACCAGGGGATGGATGTATGCCGGCGCCAACCAGTTGCCGGGCCGCTTCCGGCGTACGGCGGGAATACCGACTGACGCTTTGTTACCCGGGGTACACCAGCCTTGTTAAACAACATATACCGGGAAACAATGTGATGCTTCATCCTTTTTTCCGACATACCGTATATAGATCATTCCCTTTCCCTGCGTATGCCGGCAAATGCTCCGGAACTGAAGAGCCGTGCGAAGATCAGTGGTACTGCGTGCGGACAATTCATGATTATTAAGGAGTTCGGTGTTTCTGGCGGCTTAACGCGGCGGTTCCGGTCAGGTAGCTGATTAACGGCATTTATTCACCTGGCTGAAGCGCAGCCTTTCGTATTTTATCCGAATATTCGGTGGGAAAATCCATCTTTCGAGCAAGTTCGTAAAGCGATCTGGCATAGGGGACATTGGTGCCGGCAATAAATTCCCGGGGCAAAATATAACAGGTAGCTGGCAGTTGCTCGTTCGTCTCCGTGATCACGTTCACCGTTTCCGGGATATAATCGGCAACACTTTTTTCAGAATACAATTTGGCTGTATCTTTTTCAGTGATTTCCACAGTAACGCCGTACACGGTTTCATCCATGCATGGCGCCAGGCTGGCGCGGCGGCCAATCCGCAGGGCATAATGCTCCAGGCGGCATTTCCTCGGGTTAGACGCAATAATCCCCTTCATAGCCAGGACGGCCGGGTCCATAAACAAACCGTAGAAAAACACTTGCATAACGCCGCTCAATGTGACATCGATGATTTGCTTTTCAGGCGATGCCAACCAAACTATATGCTAAATTTGAATTTGCAAATTAAGTATATTAAAATTCCATCAGGCGGGAACATGCGTTTATGTTGTCCCCGGTGGAATGATAGGCCGGAATCATGACTGTAGATATTGCGCTGGTGTTCGGGATTCTCCTGGTATCGCTCGTCCTGTTCGTTACCGAGAAGCTAAGGATGGATGTCGTGGCCCTGGCCGTGCTGGGAACGCTGGCCGTCACGGGGCTGGTGACGCCGGCGGAGGCCATCTCGGGATTCAGCAACCCCGCGGTGGTCACCGTATGGGCCATGTTTATCATCAGTGCGGGCCTTACAAATACCAGCGTGGCCGATATTATCGGCAAGCGTATCCTGCGTGTATCGGGAAATACGGAGGCCAGGCGGATCATAGTCATCATGCTCATCAGCGGGGTGCTTTCCGCGTTCATGAATAACATTGGAGTGGCCGCCCTCATGCTTCCCATAGTTCTTGATATTGCCAGGAAGACGGACACCTCTCCATCCAGGCTTTTAATGCCCATGGCATATGGCACCTTGCTGGGAGGCCTTACCACCCTGATAGGAACCCCTCCCAACCTGCTGGTAAGTGCATTTCTTGACGACAACGGTCTGACTCCCTTCGGCCTGTTTGATTTTACCCCGGTGGGTTCGGTGGTCATGGTTGGCGGCATAGCATTCATTGCATTCATCGGCCGCAGATGGCTGCCGCGCCGCGATCCTATGAGGGAGACCGCAGGCGGATCGCAGGAGAACCTGCTGGAGCAGTATTCCCTCCAGGAACGGACTTTTGTGCTGCAAATTCCTGAAAAGTCTGTTTTCGATGGCAAGACACTCGCAGAGTCGCGGCTGGGTGCGGCGGCAGGCCTGAGTGTTTTTGCCGTTATGCGCAGCGGGCAACCCAACCTCACCACGGACGGCACTACGGTGTTGAAGGCCGGTGACCGCCTGCTGGCGGGTGGAAGGCTGGATCGCCTGAACGACCTGAAGGAATGGAAGCATTTGCTCGTCCGGGATGTGGAGTTTGTGCGGGAGCACCTGGCTTCCGAGAAAATTGACATAGCGGAGATAATGATCAAGCCCGGATCTTCGCTTGCTGATCGTACCCTTTCGCAGGCTGGATTCCGTCAGAAATTTCATTTGAATGTGCTGGCTATTGGGCGCGGCGGGGAGGTCAGGCGTACCAACCTTCCGGATACGGTTTTGCAGGAAGGTGATACCCTGCTTGTGCACGGGGAGCGTGTCAGGATAGCCTCGCTCCGGACAAGCGAAGGGCTTGTGGAGGAAAGTCCCAAACCGCAGGATGAGCTGATTGCATCGTACCAGCTGGAAGAAAGGATGTGGGCACTTCACGTTCCGGAGCGTTCATTCCTTGTGGGCAGTACCCTGGGAGAGATTCGCATGCGTGATGCCCTGGGGTTGCATGTACTGGCCATTGTAAGGGGAAAGACAACCAGCATCATGCCCGACGCGGCAGCCGCACTCCAGGCCAGAGATGTGCTGATCATCAGCTGCCGGAAGGCGGATCTTGACCTGCTTCTTGGATTCCATGAGCTGCAGGTCCACGGTGAATCCGTTCCTGACATCGGCGACCTGAAATCGGATAAGATCCGCCTCGCCGAAGCCGTGCTGCTTCCACGCTCGGCTTTGGCGGGTAAGACGCTCAGGCAGCTTCATTTTCGCGCCAAGTACGGGTTACAGGTCATCGCCGTCTGGCGAAAAGGCAGGGCCTATCGCTCCGAGCTGAGAGATATGGAGCTCAGCTTCGGCGACGCGCTACTGCTCCTGGGGAAGAAGGAAAACCTTAAAATGCTGGGCCGGGAGTCTGACTTCCTGGTCGTTGGAGATGAGTTAAAGGATACCAGTGTACGTAAACCTAAAAAGGCGCCGATGGCAAGCCTTATCCTGGTATGCATCCTGTTTCCTGTCCTGATGGGCTGGCTTCCCATTGCCATTGCCGCCTTGACGGGGGCCACGCTGATGGTCCTGACCAACTGCCTCAACATGGAGGAGGCGTACAAGGCCATCGACTGGCGTTCGATTTTTCTCATTGCGGGCATGTTGCCTTTAGGTACCGCCATGCAGAATTCAGGTGCTGCCGGGCTGCTGGCTGAAAGTGTGGTGGTGTTCGGCGACTTGGTCGGACCGTGGGGTGTCATCATCGCACTATACCTGATTACGGCACTGGCCACTTCCATTATCCCCACGGCAGCACTGGTTGTATTGATGGCGCCCATTGCCGTTACCTCGTCGGTGTCGATGGGCATTTCACCCTATGCGGCCCTGATGGCCATTGCCATTGCCGCATCGGCCAGCTTCACCAGCCCGATTTCACACCCTGCCAACGTGCTGGTGATGGGACCCGGTGGATACCGTTTCATGGATTATGTAAAGCTGGGCATACCCCTTACGCTGGTGGTGATGGTGCTGGGATTGGCGATGCTGGCGGTGGTATGGCCGCTTTAGGGGACTGACTGCATGCATGCCGGCACTGCCATGGCAGGCTTCAACTAATTGCGGAAGATCGTTCAGAATTTCACAATTTCAATCAACCCTGTAAATACGAACGCTTCGCCGAAAGCGTCCTTATTAATTTTTGATGCCAAATGCCCGTTGCAATGTGCGGGAGCTACCTTTTTCCTTCAAATCTTTTTTTCAGTCGTTTAGTCAAATCCGGCAGGAGGCTCCTTTCACAAGGAAGCAGGAGATATCCGCCAACGATATAATTTATCGTATTTGCTTTCAATTTAAGTATTGACCTGGTTAGGTGGTACGATGTCTAACCCACCACTTTTAATATGAATGTCCCTTTGGGGGAATGGGATTTCAATATTATTTTGAGTCAATACTTCGCTAATCGCCAAGCCCAGCTTACTGTGTATGACAATATATTCATCATTGTCTTCTACCCATGCGCGCAGAGAAAAGTTAAGACTATTATCACCGAACCCGCTAAAGATCACTTGAGGAGCTGGTTTGCTTAAAAAGCCTTCTTGTTTTTCAAGTACTTTGTGCAATAAATTAATCACTTGATCCAGATCTGTTCCGTATGCAACTCCTACATTAACTTCAATACGCCTGCTTTTATCGGCCATGGTCCAGTTTATTAAAGCCCCTGATAGAAGATCGCCATTTGGAACAGTTATATCTGCACCGTCAAAGCTTCTGATCAAAGAAGAGCGAATTCCAATCTTTTTGACCACTCCTTTTACCGAACCAATCTCGATGGAATCACCGACCTGAATGGGACGCTCAAAAATCAGGATCATCCCGGATACAAAACTGTTGACGATGGTCTGAAGGCCAAAGCCTAGACCTACACCTAGGGCCCCCAGCAAAATGGTGATCTTATCCATTCCAATACCCATAGCGCCCACAGCAAGGAGAAACCCAATCGTGATTACTGTATATTTCAGAACTGCCGTAATTGCAAAAGCTGTGCCTCGTCTCAAATTAAGCCGTGGATAAACATCTTCCTCTAATACCAGAGCGATAAATCGTGCAATAAGAAATGCTCCTACTAGTGTGATTACAAAAGCCAATACATCAGCTAAAGAGATTAGTATGGCTCCGGTGTGAAAATCAGTGTATAGTATTGCCCTTATTCCGTTCCATACAATGTCCCAGACAGAAAGAAGCTTTAGCGAAAAGATTAGCCAAAGGAAAACTGCTGATACATTTAGTACAGTCTTGGTCGATTTCCGCAACTCATGGGATCTTGCTTTAACTAAGTTTATGCCTTGTAAGAATTGGCTGTGTAAAAAGAGAGCAACGACCGCATCTGCCACTTGTAGAAGCGCAACAAGAAGCACAGCAAAGTAGGCGCTATTAAGAATCCCATATCCTAAAAGCAAGCCCAGTCGAACAAATCCAGTGACTATGGCAAGCAACGATACTACAAGTAGGACTATGGCTATGTAAAGGCCGAATTGGATCTTATGGTTCCATGCTTTATTAAGCGTATCATTTTCTATATCAGCAGCACCTTTGAAATGAAGAAACCAAATAACAATGGTAATAGCAAGAAGGATTTCGAAAATGAGTATATATCGTGCCAGTAATGGTGCCGCCTCTACTAAATCCCTCAACCAATCGATAATAAATAACCCTGCTAATAAATAAAGTGCTGTGCGCATTTTGGTACCAAGCAAGGGACGAATCAACAAGACTAATGGACCAACTAAAAGGATGCCCATTGTATCATCCAGAACAGGTGAGTTTGATTTGTAGGTCCATGGGGTGAGGACCAATATCACCAGTACAGCAAGAATAAAGGGTTTTTCAAATACACGCATTCCAACTGAAACGGAGGGATCTATCGATGACCAGGATCGTGCTGTTTTACGAACTTTAACAAGAATTAGAGTGACCATTACGATCATTAACGCTTGGAAAGCAGCTCGAAAGGGTTCAATTTGTACGATTTTTTTAAGTTCGATCCACCATTCATTCAACTCCCTGGCAGCTCGTTTCGAAAGCTCTTTTAATGTAACCTTAGTAACGGATTCGCTCCATATTGCCGGTCTTTCACGCTGAAACAGGTTGTTGATCAGATCTCCTTGTGATTTTTGAATTTTATCAAATGCCACCTGTATCATTCCTTGGGATTGACCCACCCTGCCTTGCAATGATAATACCTGATTCTGCAACAGAAGCATCGATGTATAAACCTGGTCAATATCATTTTTTGTTGAAGTAGCAAGATCGCGTACCTCCTCTGGGGCATCAGCCTTCACGAGGGTTTCAAGTGTTACCTGCCATTCATTCCGACTCGACTTCAGCCGGGTAATCTGTTGCTCAATAATTCCGATGCGGTCTGATAGTCCCGATTCCATACTCCTCAAATCCTTCTCAATATCTAGCCAATTTTCTTTAATTTCTACGATAGCCTGCTGAGATGTGGCAATTTGAAGCGCAGAATTGATTGATATAAGATCTTTGGATATCTGCTGCTCCATTAAAAGCAATTCATTATTCATCTGGTCGAATATATGCGACTTGTCTAGAAATGCTTGTGCCTGATCGATGAAAATACCTTCAGCTACAGCGCGAGACGGAATGTCCGAAAAGGCTATAGGTAAGACAGGATTCGGCGATAAGCTATTCTCTTGACCATTCAACCCATAAAAGGAAGAGAAAACTATAATAACTGATATATAGAATGCTTTCGAATTCATAGATTTTCAGATTAATTGACTGCAATAAATATAGCTACCATATATTAGAATAGCAAAAACCAGCCAGAGGATCATTCTAAAAATGAAAAAAAATGCATGGAATGTATTTCATCAGCATAAAGTTTACCACGAACGAACTAAATTTATAGCGGGGCTTGGGAATAGTTTTTTGTTAAATCAACAAAATCGCAGCTCGCTCAAAAAGCGAAAATAAAATGCCACAGCCCTGTTGGTTCATTCTTCTTCCAATGCTGTTACTTCTTACATGCCGGTGGGCATTTCCCCCTATGCGGCCCTGATGACCATTGCCATTTTCGCTTCAGCCAGCTTCACCAGCCCGACATCACATCCTGCCAATGTGCTGGTAATGAGCCGTTATCACTACCGGTTTATGGACTATCTAAAGCTGGGCATACCGTTTACGACGCTGGTGGTGATGGTGCTGGGATTGGCGATGCTGGCGGTGGTATGGCTGCTTTAGGTGGCAGGCCGCATGGGGCCCTCTGATAAATCAGGGTTTACCTAACTGCCGGCTGCTCCGACGAGCGGCTGGAAACCGCCGTAAACCATGCGCCCGGCATCGAATATCAACCTTGCCGGATCGGTCAGCGGTGCAACCAGATCCGTCATTCTGGGGTCGGCCGGGACCTTCTTGTTTGCCAGGTCACGTGTCTCCCGGGATTCGAACACCACCCATCCGAAAACGACCACTTCATCCGCCTTTGCGTCCACAAAATCAAGGAAAGAACGCAGGCCTTCAGGTTTCATGTCATCACCCGCGTATTCGAAGTAGCCGAGCGCACCGTATTCCTTCCAGATTTCTGCGATCTTTCCGGCCGCCTTTTTGTATTCGTCGAGATGCTTGCGCGGTACGGGCAGGACGAATCCGTCGATGTAGCCTGACATAAAATTTGGTATTGGAGGTTGATTATTCAAGGTTCCAGTCAAATGTACTATTGCAGGTCTTTCTACGGCTTTTCCTTCATCCCGGTTGATTCCGGTTGTTCGGCAAACTTGCGGTTCTTGACATATTTGTCGAACCATCGCATTTGTTCCCATAGAACATGCTCGATTGATTCCTTTGCCCTGTATCCATGATCTTCAAACGGCAGTAATACCAGCCGGGCAGTACCTCCGGAACCTCTTACGGCCTCGTAGAAAACTTCCGACTGAAAAGTCAGTGTGCCCGGGTTGGAATCATCATTTCCATGAATAATCAAAATAGGTTCATTGACTTTGTCTGCAAAGAAGGTGGGGGAGCAGTCAATATACGATTGGGTTGCCTCGAAAAGTGAACGACGTTCGCCCTGGAATCCGTACGGCTGGTTGGTTTTGTTGTATGAGCCGCTTCGTGCAATGCCTGCACAGAATAAATCGGAGTGTGCAAGCAAATTAGCCACCATCAGGCCGCCATGGCTGTGACCTATGATGCCGATCCTGTCCGGATCGGCAATACCCATATCCACGGCTTTCGCTACAGCCGCTTCTGCATCGGCAACCAATTGCGGGACAAATGTGTCATAAACCGTTTCCGGGTCACCAATCATTGGCATGGCGGTATTGTCCAGTACGGCATAACCCCGCAGCAAAAAGTATTTATGCGAGGCGCCGTAAATGCGCATGAAACGATTGGAAGAGCCCCTGACCTGCCCGGCAGTCTTGGCGCCGGAGTATTCCAGGGGATAGGCATACACCACGGTAGGTACCCGCGTACCTTCCTTGTATCCCGGGGGCAAAAGCAATTGAAAGCTCAGTTCAACACTGTCTTCCCGCTGGTACCGCACAATCGTGTTCTTTACCTGGCGCAACTCCGGGCTTGGATCCCTGAATGCCGTAATAGGGCTCTTGGTATAGGCCATGGTACTTTCACCTGCTTCGGTTTCAATGGATTCTCCGAATTTCGCCAGGTAATAATTGGGCACGGTCGTGGATGACTCGGAACTCATTATGAAGCTGTTTGGCTCCTCGGCAAAATCCACGAAGTATTCATATTTATCCTTTGCGCATCGGAATATCCTTTCGATTTCACCTGTTACTATATTGCGTTGATCAACAAAGGGCCTGTCTCCTTCCTTGGTGCCTCCCTGTCCGCGGAAATAAACGGATCCGTCTTCCACCTTGAATACATACTTGCCGTTATCCAGCTGCGTGAACAGGGGGTAGCCCGGGTCATTGTAGCGGTCATTTTCATCCAGGTCGAACCATAGCCTGGATGTTCCCTTATTCACATCCAGGAGCCAGGCATAGCGCCATCTTTTCATGCGCTCCCGCTGGTATACCAGGAGCATGCCGTCAGCCTGGCCCCACATGGTGCCGCGGATGCGATGCTCAGCTTTGAAAACCTCTTCGGGCCGGCCATTGAACGGTGCTTTCCATCTCATGACCCGGTCCCTGAAATCCGCTTCAGCCACCGGGTTCCCGCCGTCCAGGGCCTCGCGCCAGAACAGGGTATGGGGAGCGGTGGGTTGCCAGTCCACATTTCTCGGGCCTGTAATGACCCCATGAATGGGCACTTCATTGGCCAGGGGCTGTTCGTAAACAGTCTTTAATAAGGTGCCCTGCAGGTTCCATACTTCGATATTGTTGGCAAACCGCCACCATGCCACTTCATGTGACCATGGCTTTTTCAATCGCTCTATTAGCAGGTAATTCCCGTCCGGGGAAACTTCTGCATACATATATGTCGCGGCAGGCCCTACAACCTGTTGCTTCTTTTTCTTCGTATTGTAGATGACCAGTTCACACTGCGTGTAGTAGCTGAACAATTCATCATCATATGCCGTTTCAAGCAGGTTTCTTGATTCGTAGGTTGATCTTGCGGTAGCACCGGCATCTTCCAGGATCTTAGGGCCGTTAGGTATCGATGGTTTATCTGGTGCTGCATCACGATCGCCGATTTTCCTGACAAGCAGATTCTCGTGGTCAGGAAACCATTTAACGGGCTGGTCCATGAGTGGATTGAGAATAATGCCCGGTACCTGTTCCACCTGCCCGCTGATATCACCCATCCACAATTCGATCCGGTCTTCAAACCCGACGGACAGGGCAAACCGCTGGCCATCCGAAGTCCAGTAAGTTGAAATAACCTCTGCTTCAGCCGGTATTTTCAATGGCACGGATTTCCCATCCTTGATCGTGAGCAATCTTGGTGAAGTTCCGCCATGTCTGCCATGGTAATAGTTGTTCCTGGGGTTGACACGTATCCCCGCCAGCTTGAGCATGGGTTCCGCCAGCTCGGATAAAGCTGGGTAATAGATGGGATCCGTCAGCAGCATATGCGTTCGTGGCGGTGAAGTGGAAGCCCTGGGCAATTGCGGCGCGTAAAGAACTTTAAGGATGTCCTCGTCAGGGGATTGCCAGGTATTTGCTGTGCTGCGCTGATCCTGTGCAATGATTTGTTGCGATACCAGGCACATAAGACCCAGTATTGGCAAAGCGAAAAAAAATCTTTTCATGGTATGGAGGTTAATGGTTCTGATTCTAAAACGAATATAACCGTTATCAACTTAATTTGGATGCCTTTCCTGGAGATACGCGTGATTTACGGGCCTGCCAGGTTTTGAATGATCCGTATTTATTGCAATGAATTACACGTTTAGGCACTGTTTTCAGCAGCGAGATTCAATTTTTATTTATGGTTTGCATGGCAGGCTGTTTATTAAGTTGTTCAATCAATGGCTTATCACGGTCATAAATATCTTTTTGAAAATGTACGATATTGCTGGCATTTGTCCAAGCCGTCCAGTAAAGCAGATGTACATTCGGCTGTACTGTTAGTTGAACTGTTTGTGTTTTACGAGTTGCAACGACGTTGTCAATTTTCTCCTTATTCCAGTTCACGGGATCATTTAAAAGATACTCAGCTAAAGAAAGGGGTTCATTAACCCGGATACATCCCGAACTAAATGCGCGTTCTGTTTTTTCAAACAATTCCTTTGATGGCGTGTCGTGTAGATATACGTGAAAATTATTTGGGAACATGAATTTCACAGCACCCAACGCGTTGTCCGGACCTGGTGGCTGCCGGTAAGTGAAGCTTTTCGCCATTCTACTGTTCCAGTCAATTTCTGACGTATTTACCGGATTGCCATTGTTGTCTAAAACCATGAGTTTTTTCTTATTCAAATAGGCAACATCTTTTCTTATGCCAGGCAGCACGTCAGCATTTAAAATTCCAGGTGGAACAGTCCAGGTTGGATTGAATACAAGGTATTGCATCTTTGAACTGAACACAGGTGTTTTTCTGAAAGGTTTCCCGGTAATTACCTTATGGCTTCTTACCTGTTTTCCATCTTTGACGATGTCTAATTTGAAGCTTGCAATATTCACCTTAATATAGTAGTCTCCAAATTCCTGTGAAAGCCATCGCCATCGCTCCATATTCGCTTTTATTTGGTTGATGCGATTGCTCAATTTTACGTTTAGTGATTCAATAGTTCGTGGTCCAATGTTTCCTTCATTGTCAATTCCGTGTCGTGTTTGAAAATGTTGTACAGCAGCAAATAGATTTTCATCATACCTGATGGAATTAGCAGGATTCAATTCCTTCAAATCACCTAAAACAAACAACCTCTCTCTTATTTTTGGAATGCGATCATCTTCCATTCCTTTTTTTAAGATTGTTCCGTCTGAAATAACTGGCCATGTTTCGACTTCAATAGAGCGATAAGTCTTAAGGGCTTTTTTCAAACTATGATATACCATATGTTTTGGTATGGCGCTTTGTATTGTTTTGCTGACATTACCTGATGAAACAGCTTGCTCTAATAAAGCAACAGGATCACCTTCTCTCCGTGTGACAAACCATTCGGCATTAATAGTTTGCGGATTTACCTTGCCTGACAATAAATGAGAAGTGTACAATAAAAACGCATCAGTTAATAATAAATCGTATTCCGCCATGGATTTACTGGACTTGATCGGAAGGGATGATTCTCTCATTATAATTTGCAAATGATAATCTGTGGGTGTCAATCCTTCAATATCAGCTTTTCCTATTTCAGACAAGAGTTGAGCCGATGAAGCGGAGTTCCAGGCCAGTGCAAACGATCGGTTCAGGTAGAATTGTTTCAGGGTTTTAATACAGTATAGCGGTTGGTAAAAGGCCTGTATACCTTTGTAATCAGAGTTTTCAATTTTACCTCGAATAATCTCATTGGGTTGTTCCTTAATTGAATGGAATGAAACCGATATAAATGCTAAACTTAGCAGTAGAATATTTCGCATTTTAATTTATCAGATTGGATTTTTTAAAATATTTATCATCAGGAAAATAGATAAAAAGGCAGGTTTTATTAGCTATTAAGGGCATAATTCTCTTATGCTTGGTCATGGGGAGTGCCGGGCATCCAAAGCTCCTACCTAACCGCCCGTATTTTTTAATAAAATCAAAACTTACATATTTCGCTCCATGCATTACTATGCTTCGATCCATAGCATTATCATTAATTCCCTTTTCGACACCATGTAAATAGAGTGATAACCCATGTTTCCCATGATATGTTTCTCCAGTGATGTAAAACCCTAGACTTGACTTTTTAGATGTAGGTGTATTAGAAAAGTGCCTTGCAAATTCTTGTCCTGTATGTTTCCCGTGTGCCACAAGTGAATGTTCAAGGATTGTCTTTTTATGAAGGTCAATAACCCAGAGACGCCTTTTATTTGCAGATAAACTAAAATCAATAATGGTTAGCAAATTCTTATCTCCCAAGTTCCCGTTATTTTTTAACTCGTAATAGCCTGCAACAGCTTTCTCAAATACTTCAAAAGTTGGTTTTGGACGGGCAGATATGATGTTATCATATAGCGCTCTTACGTCGGATGTACTATTCTGTGCAAAAGCTGAAAGAGAAGCGAGAACAACAAAAAGCCATGCAAAAGACATTTTCAGTGGATTAAATTTAGAAAATAAGTTATTCATTAGTGCCAGCGATTTGGCTATGAGGAAGCGCTGGTTTGAGCACTAAACTTAGCAAATAAATGCCAAACTGTCAAAGAGTATGGATTTTGATAAGAAGGAGGGAACGAGCAGTTAATTAAAGCAATTGGCGGCGCCAGGTATCGCTTATTAACATTGCATACTTTTAATAAGTTATCCTGTAAGTACAAATTGCCAAGATATACCATATTTGTCCTGACACCATCCGAATTTCTTCCCAAATCCATAATCTCCAGCACCATCGTAATTGTCCAGGGGAACCATTACCTGACCACCATTTGAAGAGAGGTTTGCGAAAAGGGATTGAATTACATCATCAGAATTGTCACTTACAAAAAGGGAAACTGCAGGTGTAAATGACCAGGCATGGTTATAATTACTTTCAGAAACCATATATGCAGTTCCATTTAAAGTAAATACCCCATATTTAATGAGCTCAGGTGATCCTCCTGCCTCACCTTTAGAGTAATTTATTATGTTTTTAATTTCAGAATTCGGAAAAATGGAAGTGTAGAAGTTAATCGCCTCCTTAGCTTTTCCGCATTGGTCGCCTACAAATGTCAGAAATGTTGTTGATGTCATATTGTTTAGTTAATTCTTTAAAAAATATTTAAAACTTTACCCAGCGGTCAGGTTAAAACCGAATATTATTGGCTTTATCTTTTGTTGTGCACTGCATTTATTTAATTAATTTTCTCATTACATAATAATCATCATACTCTTTAAATATCTTGAAATCGTATTTACTATATAATTCAAACGGTCCTTTAAAATTGCCTTCGCACGATAATTCATCTTTTTTTGGATACGCTTCAAAATAATCAAAGCCTCTATTTGAATAATCTATAATAATTGTATCAAGAATCTGCCGGGCAATCCCTTGTCTTCTATAATCAGGATGTATTAAAAAACAAACAATTGAACAAACCTTGTCATCATGATTACCAATATGTGGATAGTCTCTTAGTAATCGTGCATAATTTAATCTGTTATTGGCATTGCACCATCCGATTGGTTTATCCTTGTCAAAGACCAAATAACCTGTTAGCTTATTTTCATTGATAAGTTTTATTACCGCAGAACGGCTGGTTTCACGAGTACATGTTTCTACATCTCCTAGGAAGTGATAGTCGTAACAATAACATTTTGACCTATCGGGATTATCTGTGAAAATAATATTATCAAAGAAAAACAAATAATCGTCTTTTAAATCTTTGGTCAAAGGTCTTATTTCAAATTTCATTTTAAGGAATAATGATATAGTGGAAAACTGGGCGCACTATAAAATCGTGACGGGATAACGATATGAACTATAGCCTTTGCTGTATGTTGTTTAAATATTCTTTAAGTTTTCAATGTCACAAAATACATCTCGATTAAACCCTTGCCTTTTGCTTTAGTCTTACCCCTGTTTATAAAAGCAAGTCCAGGATCATCTTTCAACAGCTTATATGTTGTTCTACTTATGTTAACTTTTCCCACTTCACCGTGACTCTCTATACGACTTGCAGTATTTACTGTATCACCCCAAATGTCGTATTGAAATTTCTTCACACCTACAATGCCGGCAACAACTGCACCGGTATGAATACCGACACGCATTTCAAAAGCTGGCAGCTTATTGGCATCCCTTTCTTTTTTTCTCTTTGATATAAACGATTGCATCTTCAGTGCTGCTAAAACCGTATTTTTTATACTATCATTAGTTGGAACAGGCAAACCACCTGCCGCCATGTATGCATCGCCAATAGTTTTTATTTTTTCAATACCATATTCTTCACAGATAGCATCAAATGTTTTAAAACAAGCATTGATTTCAGCTACTAGTTGGCGTGCACTGAACTTTTCTGAGGTCCTTGTAAATTCTTTAAAGTCTGTAAATAGTATTGATGCCAAATCAAAATCTCGTGCATCTGCTTTTCCTTTTTCTTTTAGCTCTTCTGCTATTTCAGCAGGAAGGATGTTCAGTAATAAATTCTCTGATCGGTCTTTCTCTTTTTCTATATTTATTTTTGCTTTATGTATGTACCTGTTTCTATAAAATAAGGAAACGGCAAGCAGTAAAAATAATATGCCGCCGCTGATATATATATTTCGAATCTTATCCTTCTTGAATATTTCCTTTTGATGGCTTATTTGAGTTCTTATTTTAGCTTCCTCTTGCATTAGCGAATCTGCAAGCATTTGTTTTGCAAACTCCATTTGCTGCAAGCTTTTTGCAGTCTCTTCTAACTTTAAACT
>JAHEKC010000023.1:11547-32173 GCA_024638565.1 Bacteroidota bacterium | reverse complement strand
TCGCCGCGCTCAAGCTCTTGCATGATGAGGCCGTAGGAAATCTGGTCGAGCCCGCCGCCGCCGTATTTTCAGGGATGTAAGGCCCGAAGGCGCCGATGCCTGCCAGCCCCTTGATCAGGTGCCGGGGGAACTCCGCCTTCTGCGCATATTCTTCAATAATAGGCGAGATTTCCTTCTTAACCCATTGTCGCACGCTGTCGCGCACGAGCATATGCTCATCGCTAAGCAGTTCGTCCAGCAGGAAGTAATCCGGCGCCTGGAACAGGTCGGTTTTTGCCATGTAACGGAACGTGTTTCGCGTTAGAATCCCGGAAAATTGCGGGCGGGACAAAAATAGATAAAAGCAGGCAGCGGCTATCGGGCCACCGCGAATGATCCGGCCCACTCGCTCCCGTCACCGGCTGCAAGGCGATAGTGATAGATTCCTGCGGGAAGATCGTATGGCGCCAGGCTGAACGACTCACCAGACGCGGATGCATCCACCACCACCTGCCCGCTGTTATCGCTCAGCAAAAGGCGCACGGTTTTCTGCGGCTCAAAATATAATATGCAGGGGTGCATACAGGGATTGGCGCTTAGCGCTACACCCTTGTTGCGACCTGGTCGGAAGGTAACGGCAATCACCTGCGACCAGCCCCAGTTACCCATGTCGAGGCGATAGTAATTAATGCCTGTCATCGGGGCAATATCCACGAATTCAAAATCGGCATCGTTGGTCGGGTCGCCGCACACGCCCTGGATGTCACCAATTTCCTGGAAAACGACGCTGTCCGCACTCCGTTCGATACCGATGCCGTTGCATGTATAGCCCCCGTTCATGGTAAAGAACAGGTAGACGCTGTCCTTGACTTGCGTGCCCGTGAATGCCTTCAGCGCCGGATTCTGTGCATTGACATGATGGCATGCCATGCAAATAAATACCGTGAACAGGAGGGTAGCTCGCATTACCTATTATAACGGCGGCGGGGCGCAGTTGTTTTGAAGTAAATAGTGAAAGTAAGACGGAGGGCCTGCGCGACCCAGTAGACTGAATTCCAGTAGAAAAGCAGTCTATTTCTTCCAGGTGAAGTGGACCGTGGTGCCGGTCTTGACCGTATCGTCAATCCAGATCTTCCCGCCCATCGAATCAATGATCTTGCGTACGATGGCCAGTCCTGCGCCCACGGTATCGGTTTCATCCTTGGGTCTCAGGGTCTGAAACAGCTCGAAGACGGTCTGATGATGTGCTGCAGGGATGCCGGGGCCGTCATCTGTAACGGTGAACTGTATCATGTCTTCGAGGTCGAGACAGGAAATGCGAATGAGCCCCTTGTTCTTGTCATGGTGCCTGATGGCATTGATGACCAGGTGGTTGAAAATCTGTTTAAGCTTATTCTTTCCATTGCTGATCTCTGGCATGGAGTTGTCCGCTTGCACCTTGAAACCCCTGGGAATTTCAAGTGCATTGATCACCTGCTGGATCAGCTCCTGTGGTTTAAAGGGATGGTCGGTTTCGTATATGGTGGAAGCGCGTGAGAAGTCGGTAATGCCTTCCAGCATCTTCTGGGTACGCATGACACGCCCTTTCAGCAATGTGATGTTTTCGTTCAGTGTCTCGCTGTTTTTGGAGCCGATCTCTTCTTCGATCCACGATGTCAGGTTGGCGATGGCGCGCAGGGGCGCTTTCACATCGTGCGATACGGAGTAAATGAATTGTTCCAGCTCTTCACTCATCTTTTCCTGCATCCGCGAATGGTCGGTATTGGAAGCTGACAGGCGCCAGATCTTTTCGTAGAGGAAAACCTTTTGTCGCGTGTCATCCATGTCGAGGGGCTTTGCCAGAAAGTCGACTGTACCCGGCTCATACCGGTCGGAGTGCTTGTTGTCATCTTTGTTGAATGCTGACACGAATACAATAGGAAGATGCTTGGTCTTGGGGTTGATGCGCAGCAAGTCCGCGGTTTCATAGCCGTCCATATCAGGCATCTGTATGTCGAGCATGATAAGATCCACAGGCTGCTTGAGCACCATCTTGAGTGCTTCGTTTCCTGACGAGGCGTTGTAGATTTTGCGCCCCTTACGCTCGATGATGTTTTCCAGCGTAATAAGGTTTTCCGGCCTGTCGTCCACGATCAGGATTCGGTAGGGCTCGCTTGGCTCTCCTGGTATTTGATGCGAATTCATTTGGCTGAAGTTTCTTTTTTCCCGATCCAGGATGCCAGCGTGGCAAACAGGATTTCAGACCGGATGGGTTTGGACAGGTAATCGGAAGCACCGGCATCGAGACACTTCTGCCGGTCCTCCTTCATGGCTTTTGCGGTAATAGCGATAATGGGCAAAGCCTTTAGTTTCGGGTTTTCGCGCGCGGCACGGATGGCGTCATAGCCGTCCATTTCGGGCATCATGATATCCATCAGGACGATATCCACCCCGGGCTGCTCTTCCAGTTTATTGAGTGCTTCAAGGCCGTTGTTCGCCACGACCACATGCATGCCTTCGGTTTCGAGCATGACCGAGAGGCTGTAGATATTCCGCATATCGTCATCGGCGATCAGGATAGTCTTTCCTGCCAGGCCGGGGTGGGGGTTGCCAGCTCCTTCGTTGATTAGGGCGGGGACGGACGACCCCGCAGCCTCTTTTTTCTCCGGTGCGGCAGACCTGGATTTCTGCACCGGAGCGGGAGTGCCCGGCAGGTGGATGGTAAAAGTGCTGCCGGAGCCTTCAACGCTTTGCAGGGTCAGGTCGCCGCCCAGCAATACACAAAGCTCACGGCTGATGGTCAGCCCCAGCCCTGTACCGCCGTACTTGCGGCTGTTGGAGCCGTCCACCTGCTTAAAGGCCTCGAAAACCAGCTTTTGCTTGTCTTCCGGAATGCCGATGCCGGTATCCGTAACGGAGATGGCCATCACTTTGTCTTCGTTTCGGAAGGCGTCATGCTCCTTCAGGGAGCCAGGCGCTGCCATTTCCATGCTCAGGACCACCTTGCCTTTCCCGTGTGTGAACTTGATGGCGTTCGATACCAGGTTTTTGATCACCTGTTCGAGGCGCATCCTGTCTGTCGTGATCTTATCCGGGAAGTCGTCAGCGAGTTTCACGCTGAAGTCGATACTCTTTTCCGCGGCGATCTCCGTGAACATATTCTTCATGTTGTCCGCCACGTCATAGGAACGCATTTCCTGCATGTTCAGTTCGATCTTGCCCGCTTCGATTTTTGAGAAGTCGAGGATATCGTTAATGATCATCAGCAGATCGTTCCCGGATTTATGGATGACATTCGCATGCTCCACCTGCTTGTCGCTGAGATTACCTTTCTTGTTCTCCGCGAGGATCCTGGCCAGGATCATCACGCTGTTTAAAGGCGTGCGGAGCTCATGGGACATGTTGGCGAGGAAGGCGGATTTATACTTGTTGCTTTGCTCGAGCTGCTGCGCCTTGAATGACAGCGACTGGCGCGCATCCTCCACGATGAGGTTCTGCTCCTCTAAAAGCTGTGCTTTCATTTCCAGATCGTCGTACGCTTTCTTCAGCTCATCCTGCTGGCGTTCCAGCTCTACCTGCGATTTCTCGAGCAATTCCGATTTGCTGACCAGCTCTTCGTTGGCCCATCGCATCTCCTGTTTTTGCGCCGTAAGCTCATCAGCCTGCTTGATGGAATCAGAAAGCAGGTTTTTCGTGGTGAGATTCGAGCGCACCGTGAAGATGTTCATCGCGATCGGCTCGGAAATGTTTTCCAGGAATTTGAGTTTCACTTCAGACAGCTCTGATAGCGAAGCGATTTCAAGCGCACCCAGTACGGTGCCGCCGGCAAACAGCGGAAAGATGGCCACGCTGCACGACTTGGATGCGCCCAGGCCCGAATTGATGGTGAAGTACGGGTCCTTGAGGCTGCTGATATAGGTTTTTTTATTAGACAGGATAGCCTGGCCGATCAGGCCCTCGCCCAGCTCGGAAGGAGAGGCCTTGCGCAACTTGCCGTTGAGTGCATATTGAGAGGAAAGCCCGATCTTCTTTTCGTTGCCGTCCTCCTGTTCAACCAGGAAGATGGCAGCCTGATTCACGCCGACGTAATTGACAAGGGTCTCTGTAATGGCGTCTGTCAGCTCGACAATGGTATTTGCATTCTTCTGTAGTATGGAGGTGACTGTGGCCAGCCCCTCTGCCGTCCAGTTCCGGATGGCGTCTTCCTCGTTGGCGGTGCGCAGCTTCTCGCGCATCTCAATAAGCGACTTGCCCAGTACATCGTCTTCGCTCAGTGGCTGGAAGTGTGAGGTGAAGTTACCCTTACCAATCTCGTTGGCAAAGGAAGAGGTTCGCTTGAGTGAGTTGATCAGGGATCGCAGCGCGATGGCCATTTCGCCCACCGTGTTGCGTGGGATGCTGAGGCTCATGCGCGGCAATTCGCCACGCCCCATCTGCAGAATGTTCTCGCGCACCCGCATGACGGGCTTGAGGAACTTGTTTGTGACGTAATATGTCATGAACAGCACGGCCAGGATAATGAAGATGGCCAGGTTGATAAGCACTGCCTTCATAATGAAGAAGGCCATCTGCATATCATGATGGCGAAATTCCGACTCGTTGTACTTGATGCGGGTCAGCTTTTCAAGGTTGGCAGCCAGCGACCGGGACGAAGGAATGATGTTGGACTGGAGGATCTCCTCCGCGGCATATTTTTTAAGCGGATCCAGGTAGTCTTCCTGCGTGACCAGCTGCCGGGAGATCTGCTGTTCATACGAAATGATCTTGTCATACTGTGCGAAAATTTCGCGCAGCTGCGACGAATGATCGGGATTGTTCCACGATGCCGAAAGTTTGGAAAGCCGGATCTTCAGCCGCGGGTATTCGATCGTATTCAGGCGAAGCAGGTTTTCCTTATCCGACTGCCCGGCGGAGACATACACCCAGTTGGTGATATACATCCGGGACCGGGCGACCACGTTCTCCATCTCCGCAAGCGATGTTACCGTGGGACTGGTGACCTCGGTGATCTCGATCGAAATACGGTTGCTCTTCTCCGTGTTGTAAGTAATCACCACGGCATTGGTGATGGCTATGATCACCAGTGCGATGAAGACCAGGTATAGCTTCTTGTCTAGGTTGTACTTCATGAAAACAGGTTTCCCGCTGAATAGTTGAAACGCCAAACCGACGAAACGGTTACGTTTTCAGGCCCTTCCCGGCACTTGACCGGTTGAATTTTTACAAAGCAGGATAGGTGAACACCAGGGGATTGCAGGGCCGTCGCCGATGGTCAATCGTGCGGATACGCGATATTCCAGAAAAGGTTTCCAACACCGTGCCTGGGCCTTCCGGAATCAGGGGCTCAAATTCCCTGCCCTGAACCGGCACTGCTTTTCAAGCATGCAAAACGCCGGAAAGAAAGCCCTGCCGTATTTCGAGGAAGAGATCTTGTCACGGGGCAAGGCAGCTGATAGATTATTTACTTTTACCGCACGCCCATTCGCACAGGAACAGGCAATGCCAACAAAAAGCACGAATTCGCTAAAAGAAACCACGCCACGGCATAAGGGCTCTCCATTCAGCCGATCATGGGCCATCCTGATTGCACTGCTCGGCTTTGCCCTGTACGTTAATACGCTCGGGCATGATTATACCGTGGACGATGGCACGGTGATGGAGAATAACACCATTGTCAAAAAAGGCATTTCTGCATGGCCAGAGATTTTTTCCACACGCTACCGGGCAGGCTTCTGGGAGCGAAAGGAGAACATGTACCGGCCGCTGTCGCTGGTCATGTTCGCGGCCGAATGGCAGCTTGCGCCCGGCAACCCGTTCCCGGGTCACCTTATGAATGTATTGTTGTACGTGCTGACGACGCTGTTGGTTTATCGCTTGTGCTGCCGGCTCATGAAGGGGTCGCAGCTGGTGCCGGCACTTGCCGCCCTGCTGTTCGCCGCGCATCCCCTGCACACCGAGGTGGTGGCGAACATCAAAAGCAGGGATGAGATCCTGGGCATGCTGTTTGCCGTTGCAGCGTTGCTGGCATTGCTTCGCTATCACGACAGGGGCAAAACGCTGGCGCTGGTCCTGTCAGCCGGATTCTTCCTGGCGGCCATGCTGTCGAAGGAAAATGCCATTACGATGCTGGTGGTGGCACCGTTGACGCTGTATTTTTTTACTCCTTTTTCCCGTCGCAGGTCATGGAGCGGGGTGATCGTATTTGCCGCGGTAACGGGCGTGTACCTGGCCATACGCGCGGGGGTACTGGGGGGCCTGGGATCAGAAACGGAACTTCAGCTGGTCAACAACTCACTGCTGGCGGCGGAAAGCGGCTTGGACCGTTTTGCCACGGCACTTGGTATCATGGGCAGGTACATGTGGCTGCTTGTATTTCCCCATCCACTGGTATTCGATTATTCATACAGCCAGATACCGGTCATCACGCTTTCACATCCGCAGGCATTCATCCCGGGCCTGGCAATAATAGCGTTGCTCGTTTATGCCATACGCCGGCTTCCGTCAAAAGAGCCACTGGCGTGGTGTGTGCTGTTCTTCGCCGCAACCCTTTCACTTGTTTCCAACTTTGTTTTTCTGATCGAATCAACCATGGCGGAGCGATTCCTGTATATGCCGTCATTGGCATTCAGCCTGGCTGCCGCCATCCTGCTCGACCGGCTTTTCAGGGCCGGCCGTACGAAGACGCCATTCAGCAGCCCTGGAGCGGTTATCCGAAAGGCGCCAGGCCTGGCCGCCGTAATGGCGGGGCTCATCGTGCTGTATTCTGTAAAGAGCATCGGACGCAATGCGCACTGGAAGGACAACCTGACATTGCTCGAGAACGATGTAAAGCTGTCTCCGGAAAGCGCCCGCATCCGTTACGCTTACGGGAGCGCCATCCTCATCGAGCAGGCGCTCGAGGAAGAAGACCAGGTCCGGAAAGCCGGCCTGCTCGATAAAGCGATTGCACAACTTGAAAAAGGCGTCTCGATCCTCGATACCTATGCCGATGCTTTCAATCATCTCGGGATCGCCTACAAGGAAAAAGGCGACTTTCAAAGAGCTGTGGACAATTTCGAGGCTGCCAGGAGAAGCAAGTCGTTCAACAAGCCGGAGTTTTTCGTTTCGCTCGGAATCTCCTACGGGTCGCTGGGGCAATACGGCAAAGCCATCGCTGAGCTCGAACAGGCCGTCCGCATCGACCCTGAATCATTCGATGCCTGGAACAACCTGGGTATTTATTATACGGACAACAACCAGCCGGTAAAGGCTGTTGAAGTGCTTGAAAAGGCGCATCGGCTCAGGCCTGACAATGAAAAGCCATTGTATAACATGGGCAATGCATATGCCCGATCCGGCGAATACAGAACGGCAATAGAAAAATACAATGAAGCGCTTGCCCTCGACCCGGGATACGAGGATGCCTTGAATAACATCGGGAATAGTTACGCGGCCACGAAAGATTATCGAAATGCCATAGTCTACTACCAGAAAGTAGTCACGCTTAATCCAGGGAACCGGCAGGCGCTTAACAACCTGGGCGTCACATTCAGCCTGACAGGCGACCAGGCGTCCGCACAGAGGTATTTTCAAATGGTTGCAGCGCTGGACGGGAAGTAATGAACCGCAGAAACATTTTCGCATTGCTGGCTTCAGTTTTTTTATCAGCCTGTGAACCGGTCCCCGCGGGAAAGTCTTCCGGCTACTTCAACCTGCCCGCGCTGCTGGATGCGGAATCGGCACGGCTGGCTAAGGAAGGTCACGGGCTGTCCAAGCACATTACAGTGGATGACCGGAGGGAGGAAGCAGCCATCCGGGAACCTGACTGGTCAGCGGAACTGAAACCGTTTTATGACTGTGATATCTCCGCGCCGGGTATGGCCGGATCTTATTCGGTGACGGGTACTGACACGGCGGGTGGTACGGTCAGGTATGCGGCTCTTGGAAAGTCAATGCGTGTCGACACCCTGACCGTGGATTACCGCCGGCAGGAACCCGTGCGTATAAAAGTGATCAGGATAACGGATAATATGTATTACCGTTCGAGACAGGAACTGACCTTTGAGCCTGGCATGGGATTCAGCATCATGAGCACCCAGAAAATGATTTTCAGGCCTGAACGAACGGTAGCCGTCCATGCCAGGTTCACGGCTGATTAATGTCATGATCCGGGCCTGAATGCCCGGAAGCATGGAGGGTTCCAGGCCTTCATTTTAAAGTGTTTATGGTCATGGTCGGGCCGCGCAGGCCATTCCCCACCGAAATAGGGACCTTGGTCCAAAAAACTTGTATTTACATCTGGCGTTCATTACTTTGCGTCATTGCCCTTTAACCGAAATATCAGTCAGCCAATCCCCTTTTTTTCTGCCATGCGAAAATCCCTTTCCCTTTTCATCCTGGGCCTGTGTGCCCCGCTGGGCGTGTGGTCCCAGTGCACAATTTCCAGCCTGTCGCCGGGCAATACGAGTGCCACTTCCTGTGTCTGCCCCCCGGGCAGTACCACGGTCTGTGATTTGCTTCCCGACATTGCCATTGCTGAGCTGCCCCTCAACCAGTCGTCCAATTACACGGAGTATCCCCAGGTTTGCAACCCGCCTTGCAACGGGAATGACGGAAGGCTGCGCATAGGTGTCTCGACACCCATCATAGGGTACGGGCCGCTAGAATCGCGCGGAACGGCATGGTACGTTTGCGGTACGGATACGCTAAACGCCGGGACAGTGGGCAACATCCCCAGCGTTTGTCCCGGCACCGGTTCGGCCCCCAAGCAGCTTATCAACCAGCGGGTCTACCGGCGGGACGGAAACGAGATGGTTTACTGGGAACGGCCTGCAGGGTCGATGACCTACCACCCGAGCCATGGCCATCAGCATGTAGACGACTGGGGCGTTTATTCATTGCGCATCAACAATAACGATCCCGACCCGCTGAACTGGCCGGTCGTGGGCAACGGAAGCAAACTCGGGTATTGCCTGCTGGATCTGGGCAACTGCAACGCCAGCAGCGGCTATTGTGTCGATTCAATGGGAACGACCCTTAACAGCAGCAACATTCCCAATTACGGGTTGGGCGGCGGCACATATGGCTGCAATAACACGGTACAGGGCATCAGCAACGGGTATATGGACACCTATCACCAGGGGCTCGATGGCATGTGGATCAATATTCCCCCCAATATCTGCAATGGCACGTACTGGGTAGTGGCACAGGTGGACCCTTACGACTACTTCCTTGAAACGGATGAAACCAACAACGTGGTTGCCGTTCCCATCACCCTGACACAACAGTCGGCTTCCGCGTTTGCATCCATTACCGCAAATGCCAACATGCCCGTTTGTGAAACAGATACGGTATCCCTGGCAGCCAACCTCGGTACCGCATATGCCTGGAGTACGGGCGATACCACGCAAAGCATCGACGTGACCGGTCCGGGCACATATACTGTTACCGTTACTAATTCCTGCGGTACGGCTACCTCTGCGCCATTCGTGGTGAACACCACCGGTCCTGCAGTGCCGGTTACGACAAACGACTCCGTTTGCGACGGAGGCGCAATGACACTTGCCGCCACGGGCAGCGGTGTTATCAACTGGTACGATGTGCCGACGGGAGGTACCGTGCTGGATACCGGCACGACCTTCACCACGCCTGTACTGGGCAGCACAACTTCTTATTATGCGGAATCGGTTGAACAGTCGGGCGGGGTTTCCATGTTTTGCCCGCCGGCTGACAATACATTCGGAACCGGCGCCAACTACACCGGCGATCAGTACCTGCAGTTCGATGTGCATAATCCCTGTACCCTCGCGTCAGTAAAGATATACGCTGCCACTGCCGGGACCTTTACCGTGCAATTACTGAATTCGGGCGGGTCCCTGCTGAACAGCACCGTGGCTACGGTGCCTTCGGGAGAGAGCAGGGTTACGCTTAATTTCCCGCTGACGCCGGGGACGGCTTACCGCCTGGCACGTTCCGGTACATTCAGCCTGTTCAGGAACAACGGCGGTGTGTCCTTCCCGTATACCGTTGCAGGCTTTGTGACCATTAACAACACGTCAGCGGGAACGAATTTCTATTACTTCTACTATGACTGGGAAGTCGTGGACCCTGTATTGATGTGCTACAGCGACCGGGCATCCGCCCTGGCGACGGTGAACATGTCACCCTCCGTTTCGTTGGCAGGCCTCGACAGCACGTACCACCTTGCGGATGCTGCCGATACGCTTACCGGAACGCCACCAGGCGGCACCTTCAGCGGCCCCGGCATTACGGGAAATGTATTCGACCCTTCTGCTGCAGGAACAGGTGGCCCGTTTACCATTATTTACACCTATACGGACGCGAATGGCTGCGCGCAGGCAGACACCCAGCAGACCCATGTGGTCTGCCCGGTACCGGATAAACCGGTACCGTTTAGCGGCGGCTCGCTCATTTGTCCGGGAGAAACGGGCAAACCCTATAGTGTGGGTGCGTCAGCAGGGGCCGCATCCTATACGTGGACTCCTCCAACCGGCGCTACCATCGCCTCGGGGCAGGGGAACAACCAGGTAACCGTCGATTATTCCGCTTCCTTTACGAGCAGCTATATGTGCGTGACAGCGGACAACGTATGTGGCGCCAGCGTGCCCAAGTGCAAGCTGATACGGCGTAACGTACCCTACAGGCCCAAGAAGATCACCGGCCAGAAGCGCGCCGTGTGTAATTCAGTACAGACATACAGCATTCCGAATATCTCCAAAGCCACCTCCTATACATGGACCATGGGCCCCGGCGCCAGCATCGTAAGCGGCGCAGGCACCAATGTGGTCCAGATCCAGTTTGATCCTTCATACCAGCGTGCGCTGCTATGCGTCACGGCGGATAATGTATGTACCAGCACGGTTCCCCGCTGCCTGTGGGTCGACCCGCTGCCTGATCCTGTCACCACGGTATTTGGCCCCTCTTCCGTTTGCGCATTCCAAACCGGCATCGCATTCAGTGTGGATTCCATTTTCGGGGCCACCAACTATGACTGGCATGAGCCGAACACGGTAACCATCGTCTCTGGCCAGGGTACACCTGCCATTACAGCGGATTGGGGGGATCAGAAGAAAACACTGCTTGTGCGCTCCGGCAATGCATGCGGGCTGACAGAGGCGAGAAAAAAAGTCGTTAAAATCACCTGTAGGGTAACGGGTCCTGCCACCGGACCGGCGTTTGGCATCCACCCGAACCCGGCCTCCCACTCGGCAACGGTTAGTCTCAGGTACCACACGGCGGCCCCCGGTATGCTGACGGTGACCAACGTGCTGGGCAAAACCATGCTGTCCGATCATGTGAAGCTGGGTGCCGGCTTCAATGAAATGGAAATCGGCCTGGAAGGCTTCGCACGTGGGGTATATGTGGTTACGCTCCTGACCGGTGACGTACACTGGACACAAAAGCTGGTGGTGCAATAGCCGGTGGTATCTCCTTAACTCCTGCATGGCCTGGCTTTGCAGGTATCAATGGCCATTCTGATGTACAGGCGTATTATTTTAATCTTTTTGTGCTTATGTATAGGCGGCCGTGCGCTGCCGCAGGCCTGGACGGTGTACAATTCATCCAACAGCGGGCTGCCTTTCAACGCCGTGAACTGCATCGCATTCGAGGCCGGCGGGTTGAAATGGATCGGCACGGAATCTGGCCTGGCATCTTTTGACGACACCACGTGGACCGTATACAATACGTCCAATTCGGGATTGCCTGACAACGCGGTGCGGTCCCTGCTGATTGACGAATCCAACAACAAATGGGTGGGTACCTTCCTGGGAGGGCTGGCAAAATTCGACGGGACCAACTGGACCGTTTATGATGCACTTAACACGCCGCTGCCTGACAACTTCATCAAGGCCCTGGCGCTCGACACGGCCGGCAATAAGTGGATCGGTACCATACAGGGCCTGGTGAGGTACGACGACAGCACTTTTGCCGTGTATGACTTCTCTAATGCGCCGTTCCAGCTTTCGGATAACATTGCCGACATCCATATCGATACAGCCAACGTGTTCACCATAGGCACACTCAATGGCGGGCTGATACGAATCATGGATACCATGTGGACGGTGTATACGATTCCGAATGGCTCCGGAATTCCGGACAACACGCAGCTGGAAGTCGAAATTGACGATAATGGCATGGAATGGATGGCCACTCCTGCCAACGGCCTGGTGGCGCACCCTGGCGGGCTGACCTGGCTCGTGTATAACCCCTTTACATCCAACATGCCGTCTTATGCCGCCTCCAGCCTCGAGCTGCTTTCCAATCCTGACAGGGTATGGGTGGGCACTTATGATAAGGGAGTGGTACGAAAGGACGGACTGGTGTTTACCCATTTTGACAACACCAATTCGCCATTCCCGGATGTGTTTGCGAGCGCCATCACACAGGACAGCGCCGGCATACTATGGATGGGCTCCCCTTCGGGACTTGTCCGGCTGGATGAGAGCCTGCTCACGGGGCTTGATCCTGTTTCAAGGGAAACAGTGCTGCTGTACCCTTCCCCCGCCAGCCACGAAGTAAGGATTTCAAGCCCCGTCCAGCTGGGTGAGGCAAGGATATATACCCTGGAAGGACGGCATGTGCCGGTGCAATTCAATCCGGTGAAAACAGGCATCTTTGCCGCCGATGTTTCAGGGCTTGGCAATGGCGTGTACGTGGTGCGCATGCACTTCAGGGACGGTACGATTGTGATCCGGAAAATGATCAAAGGCGGAAGCCGTTAGAAAATGAAAGTAGCAGTCATAGGAGCTACCGGCCTGGTGGGCTCGGTTATGATAAAGCTCCTCGGGGAAAGACAATTCCCGGTAACCTCATTCGTGCCCGTGGGTTCGGATCGGCCCGGCGAGCGTCATGTCGTCTTCGGCGGGAAGAAGCACCGGGTGGTGACCGTTGCCGAGGCCCTGGCCAGTCCGCCGGACCTGGCATTGTTCTCCGCCGGTGGTGACGTATCCAGGAAGTGGGCTCCCGCATTCGCGGAGGCCGGCACCGTGGTGGTGGACAACAGTTCGGCCTGGCGGATGGATCCCGGGAAGAAGCTAGTGGTGCCTGAGATTAACGCGGATGTCCTTGTGGCAGAAGACCGCATCATCGCCAACCCCAACTGTTCGACCATCCAGATGGCAATGGCCCTTTACCCGCTGCACAGGCGGTATGGCATCCGGCGCGTGGTGGTGGCCACGTATCAAAGCGTATCCGGCTCCGGAACAAAGGCATTGAAACAACTCGATAGCGAGCGCAGGGGCGAACCGGGTGAAATGGCCTACCCGCATCCCATTGACATGAACGCCCTGCCGCATGTCGATGCCTTCCTTGAGAACGCGTATACAAAAGAAGAGATGAAGATGGTAAACGAGACGCGGAAGATTCTTGGGGATGACACCATAGGCATTACCGCCACCACCGTTCGCATTCCCGTGACAGGCGGGCATTCGGAAGCGATTAATGTGGAGCTGGGAGATGATTTCGATATGGACGAAGTGCGTGCACTGCTTGCAGGCATGCCAGGGGTGTCCGTGTACGATGACCCGGCTCGGAATCAATATCCCATGCCACTGACATCCGGGGGCAGGGACGAAGTGTTCGTCGGCAGGCTTCGCAGGGATGAAAGCCACCAGCGTGCGCTGAACATGTGGGTCGTTTCCGATAACCTGCGCAAGGGCGCCGCGACCAACGCTGTCCAGATCGCGGAGTACCTGGTGCAAAAGGGCCTGCTGAAAGCTGACGCCCGCCAGGCGCACTGACTTTTTCTTCAGCGAAGGATGAACATCCGGTAGCTGTCCAGCTTGATCAGGATAAACACCAGGATCGTAAAGGACCAGAGCGACGAGCCGCCGTAACTGAAGAATGGCAAGGGGATGCCGATGACGGGGAACAGCCCTATGGTCATGCCGATATTCACCATGACGTGGAAGAACAGCACTGAAGCCACCCCGTATGCATAGATTCTTGTGAATGCCGCCTTTTGCCTTTCGGCGATGAACAAGATCCGGTAAAACAGGAATAGATACAGGAGCAGCACGATGGAGGTGCCGAGAAATCCCCATTCCTCACCCACGGTACAGAATATGAAGTCGGTGCTTTGTTCAGGCACAAAGTCGTATTTGGTCTGCGTACCCTGCAGAAAGCCCTTGCCCGACAATCCTCCTGAACCGATGGCGATCAGGCTCTGGTTGACATTGTATCCGGCCCCGCGAAGGTCCGTCTGCTTGCCAAGCAACACATCGATGCGCTGGCGCTGGTGCGACCTCAACACATCATTATAAACGTAGTTGACACTGAAGATCACCATGCCTGCAGCGATGGTGAACAGGACAATGTTGACCACGTTCTTCTTGGTCTTACGCATCAGCAGGAAGGCGAGCAGTGCGATCCCGGCCAGGATGCTGAACAGGATGAATTTGGGTACCATCAGCGCAAGCACGAACAACAACGCGGCAAGAAAGGCTATGATCAGTACATTCTGGCTTAGCCCTTCACGGTACATCACGAATATGAAAGAGGCGAAAACCAGTGCTGAACCTGTGTCATTCTGCAGCAGGATGATACCGGCGGGCAGAAGAATGATGAGCCCACAGACCAGCTTGGTATTCCAGTACTTGATCTTGATTTCACGCTGGCCAAGGTAGCGTGCCAGCGCCAGGCAGGTGGCAAACTTGGCGAATTCGGCTGGCTGCAGCTTGAAGTTACCAATGTCGATCCAGGCATGTGAGCCTTTCACATCACGGGACAGGAACAGGGCCGCAATCAGCAACACGATTACCAGCCCGTATATGATATAGGCAAATGCCTCGTAGAATTTGGTGTCCGTAATAAGAATGAAAACAGCCAGCACCAGGGAGGTGATGATCCACAACATCTGCTTGCCGTAATTCTGGCTTAAATCGAAAATACTCGAATGGTCCTCGTTGTATACGGCGGCGTATATATTCAGCCATCCCATGACAACCAGCACCAGGTACAGGCCGGCGAGGAGCCAGTCTATATTCTGAAATATGCCTTGCTGCTTGCGCATCGATGTCATGGCTTTGATTCCTGAGCGGCATTCTTGATCAGGTAGTGGTCGTCAATAAGGTTGCCTTCCATGATATACTTTTCGAGCTCCGGTCGTGATATGGAATCCGCCAGGTACTTTTCCATCATCAGGCTGGCAATGGGTACCGCCCAGGCGGATCCGAACCCTGCATTTTCGACCATCACCGCGATGGCGATTTTGGGATGATCCCGGGGGGCGAATGCCACGAACAGGCTGTGGTCATCGCCATGGGGATTCTGTGCCGTACCGGTCTTCCCGCAGATCACCATATCACCGAACCGCGCATTGGTGGCCGTGCCGGCGTCCACCACTGCCTGCATGCCGTCAATGACGTCGTCAAAATGCTGCCGGTCAACCTGGACATGGTGGCGGACTGTCAGGTTGCGGGTTTCATTGGGCTTGCCGCCTATCTTCCCAATGATATGCGGAGTCAGGTAATAGCCCTTGTTCGCTATGGCACATATGATGTTGGCCATCTGAAGCGGCGTGATGCCGAGTTCACCCTGTCCGATGCCGAGGGAATAAATGGTGGTGGCTCGCCACCGGCCTGCACCGTACATCTTGTCATAGTAGTTCACCTCCGGCAACAGTCCAGGCAGTTCATGCGGGAGGTCGACGCCTACCCTGGCGCCGATACCGAAGCTTTCCATGATCGCCCGCCATTGTGCGTACCCCGATGCGCTGGACCGGAAACGGCGGTTGTCCACGAATGAACGGAATACATTGCAGAAGTACGGGTTGCAGGAATACTGGATGGCGCCTTTCAGCGCTACTGGCGGGTGCGGATGACAACGTATATACTTGGTGCCCGCCACGAATACATGCGGGTATGCTGTGCCGGGTACAAGGATGCCTTTTTGCAGGCCTGCCAGCGCCCCGGTAAGCTTGAAGGTGGAGCCCGGAGGATAGTATGCCTGCATCGCCCGGTTGAACAGTGGCTTTGCCGGGTCACCCAGCAACCGTAAGTAATTGCCGGTCCGTACGCGCCCGGTGAGCAGGTTGGGGTCGTACGAAGGCGAGGAAATCAGCGCGAGGATTTCACCCGTGGCGGGCTCGATAGCGGCCACGCTGCCTATCTTATTCCGCAGCAACGCCTCACCGTAAGCTTGCAAGCGCATGTCCAGGGTTGCGGTCAGGTTTTCACCAGCCACTGCAGCGGAATCGTAACGCCCGTTCTTGAAACTGCCTTTTTCACGGTTGAAGACATCAACCATTACGATACGCAGGCCGCGCTTTCCCTTCAACTCCTGCTCGTAGGATTTTTCGATGCCGCTGATGCCTATGTAGTCGCCCATCCTGTAGGTCGAATCCCGATCGATGATCCGTCGGTCCACCTCTCCAACGTATCCAAGCGCATGGGCCGCCAGCGGATGCAGGTACTTGCGCACCGTTCGTGGCTGAACAAAAAAGCCGCTGAAGCGATACATCTTTTCCTGGAACGAAGCATACGTTTCCGGCGACAGCTGCTTTTCGAACAGTGAACTTTTGTAACGGCTGAACCGGCGGGCCTTGAGCATCTTTTCCTCGAAGTCCTCTTGTGAGATGCCCAGTAAACCGCAGAAGACAGCCGTATCCAGGTTTTTAACCTGGCGCGGAATGACCATCAGGTCATAAACCGCCTCATTGTACACCAGCAGTTTGCCGTTCCGGTCATACACGAGTCCGCGGGCAGGGTATTCGGTGATATACCGCAATACATTATTACTTGCGGAAAGCTTGTAGCCCTCTTCCAGCACCTGGATGTAAAAGAGACGGAACAGGTACACCAGGATAACGAGGGTGAATATTCCGCCAATGACGAGGCGCGCATTCCTGTTCATCTCACGGAAGTGCTTTTTCGGAAGAGGAACTGCGTAATCAGGATGAGTGCCAGCGTGACGACACTACTGAACAACACACGCGAAAGGGTGCTGATGAATCCGCTGAAGCGAAACACCTCGATGAAAAACAGTGCGAGGTGATGCACAAACACGAGTGTGGCCGCGTACACCAGGAACCACTGGAAACCGAAATGGCTGATATCCGGTACGGCATCCGCATCATACCCGTCGCGTGGCGCGTAAAACCTCAGGACCGCCGGACGAACATAGGCCATCAGCACGGTTGCGGCGGCATGCATGCCCGTGGTATTGGTGAACATGTCGATCACCAAGCCTGACACGAAAGCGAGCAGGAGGACAGCAGAGCGGGGGAACTTCACCGGCAGGGTAAGGATGAATAGCACGTACAGGAACGGGTTGATGTACCCGCTTACAAGCACGTTGTTGAGGATGACGACCTGAACCGCAATCAGACCGGCAAAACGAATCACCAGGGGTACCAGTTCACGAATCATCTTCTTCGGTTTGAGCCTCCAGTTCCTGCTGCTCCTGCTGGAGGATGTTGTTGATCACATATACATAGTCCAGGTTCCTGAAATCAGTCGACAGCGTAACCCGTACGGCATAAAAATTTTCCCCCGGCGCCGCCTCGTAGGAGGCCACAATGCCTATGGGAATGTCGGTGGGAAAAATGGAAGAATACGAAGTGGTCACAATGGTATCGCCAGCCGATATCTTCACATGCCGCGCTATGTCACGCAGCGTGGCATATGAAGGATCTTTTCCGTCCCATGAAAGCGGCCCGAAATAGTTGTTCTTTCGAAACCGTGCGCTGATACTCGCATCCTTGTGAAGCAGCGACATGACAGTACTGAAATGGGGCGATACGTTCTTGACAATGCCTACCACACCCTGGCTGCTGATAACACCCATCTCCGCCCTGATGCCATCCAACGAGCCCTTGTCAAGTGTCAGGTAGTTGGCCTGCCGGTATACGGAGTTGTTAATCACCTTGCAGGGAGTATAAACGAAATTTCCCGCCGTGCCGGTGGCGGCCCGGTCACGGTTGCCCGACAGCAGTGTGTGCAGCCGGGCATTCTCGCTGGCGAGGTAGCGATTCGTGGTTTTTAGGCCTATGTATTCGTTCACGTTGCTGATCGCCTCCATGACCGAGCCCGTCAGGTAATTGGAAGAATTGAATGCCGAGGTGTTCTGGAAGTTATTATTGCGGATGACCAGCGAAATGGACAGGACCTCAAGCAACACGAAAAAAATGGTGTAGTTGTTACGCCATAGAAATTGAAACAGGTTCTTCATCTGCCCATTAAGCCCGCAACCGGCCGGGAGACACCCTTGACCGGGGATGAAGGCACACTTGGAAAAACCACCGCGGCCCAGGGTAAATATATATCAAAACGAACTGGGCCCACGGCAGGAGGATCAAAGTAATTAACAGCATGTGCCTGAGCGGGTTCAGGAATGCCGGGTGTCGAATTATGAATAAATGGTAAATTGATATCCGTTTGATTAATCCCAAAGCGATGAAAAGACTGGCCATAATCCTGACGCTGTGCGCTGCCTCCGCAATCGTGTCCGCCGCCGTACACCATGTTCCCACCGGCTTCCCGACTATCCAGGCCGCATTGAATGCCTGCGGGGCAGGCGACACCGTGCTCGTGCAAGCGGGGACCTACAATGAAAACATCTCCTGGCCGTCGGTGGCCGCAATCAAATTGCTGAGTGCGGGCGACTCCAGCAATACACTTATCAACGGAGCCAACTCCGGCCGGGTGGTCGAATTCAGTTCGGGTGTCATCGATACGAATACGGTCGTTTCGGGATTCACGATCACGGGCGGCTATGTCACGGGAAGCTCTGCACAGGGGGCGGGCATTCGTATCAGCGGGGCCAGCCCGCGCATCGAAAGATCCGTGATCACGGGGAACCACCTGAATGCCGGCAACTGGGGCTACGGGGCAGGGGTATATTGTAATAACTCAAGTGCGGTGTTTCACCATGTATCCATTTCCGGCAATTCAACTGACTCCGCCTCCTGGGGATATGGTGGCGGCATGCACCTCACCGGGAGCGGCCACCCGGTCATGCGGAATGTCCTGATCCAGGGGAACTCGGTGCGCAGCGATTCCTGGAATTACGGGACCGGGGTGTATTGTAAAATCGACTCAGCTACTTTCCTGAACGTTATTATCGCGGATAATGTAACGGGCGATAGCGCAAGCTGGTATTACGGAACAGGCATTTATATCGATGACTGTGCCGCCGCGCTAACCAACGTGCTGATAAAAGGTAACATGATGGCGAACGGAGGGAACTGGTACTACGGGGCAGGGGTCTATGTCCGTCAGTCGAGCGGTACCGCCGCCGTAACCATGAATGCGGTTACCGTCACGGAAAACATGAGAAGCTCCGGATCTATCACCGGTGCAGGACTGTACGCCAACTCCGGCACCATGGTGGATATCCGGAATTCCATAAGCTGGAATGTCAATTCCGGGGCGGAAATCGACGGCCCGGGACTGGTGACTGCCGCCTACTGCGACATCCGGGGTGGCATGGCAGGTACGGGAAACATCAACCTGCTGCCCCTGTTCCAGTCGCCCACCGATTATCACCTGCTGCCGGGCTCTCCGGGCATCGATGCCGGCGATACTTCGACGGCACCGCCCTTCGACCTGGAAAACATGCCGCGCCCACTGCCCGCCGGAAGCAATCCTGACATGGGTTGCTACGAGACAAACCAGTCGTCTGTGTCAACCGGCGAAATACCTGGCCATGCACAATTGTTGCTGTACCCGAACCCGGCACAGCACAGGGTCACCCTGGAATGGCCGGGTGAGCGGCCGCACAGCATGGTGCTAACCCTTGTGGATCTATTTGGCCGGGAAGCGGGGACAACCATTTGCCCTACAGGATTCTGTTCGGTTGACATAAGCCATCTGCCGGCCGGCACCTACTTTTTCCTGGCGATGGATGAGCAGCGCCGGCTCCTGCGGCAGCGCCTGGTCATCCATTAATACGGGTTTGACGGGGCATTTCAGCCTATCGAAAAGTAGTCGGCATTCTGGTACGCACCGGTGGACTGTTTTACAATCTGCATCAGCAGGTCGTTGGCAAGGGCGCTTGCCCCGAACCTGAAAAGACGGGGGGTCAGCCATGCCGCGCCGAGTGTTTCCCGCAACATCACAAGGTATTGAAGCGCCAGCTTCGCCGTACCGATGCCGCCTGCGGGCTTCATGCCCACACGCCGCCCTTCATGGTAATAGAAATCACGGATGGCCTCAAGCATCACGAGTGTTACGGGCAGCGTGGCGGCAGGCTGTATTTTCCCGGTGGAAGTTTTAATAAAATCCGCACCGGCAAACATGGCAATATCGCTTGCCAGTCGCACCTGGTCGTACGAGCCCAGCTCCCCGGTTTCAAGGATGACCTTCAGGCGTGCCTTGCCACAGGCCTCCTTGACGGCAGCGATCTCATCGAACACGTACGCGTAATCACCCGACAGGAAGCGGCCACGTGAAATGACCATATCTATTTCTTCAGCCCCTTCCCCAACCGCGAACCTGGTTTCTGATAATTTCAGCCTGCGTGCGGTCATGCCGGAAGGGAAAGCGGTGCTGACGGATGCTACCCGGATGCCGGAGCCTGTCAGTGCATGCACCGCGGTGCGCACCATGGCAGGGTAGACGCATACGGCGGCTACCCGCGGGATGCCGGGGCCGTCATGCGGACGGAGGGCCTTCTGGCACAGCTGCCGTACACGGGCATCTGTATCGCGTGCATCCAGGGTGGTCAGATC
>JAHEKC010000023.1:0-11537 GCA_024638565.1 Bacteroidota bacterium | reverse complement strand
CGCTTAATGCTTCTTGTTTTAAACCGGGCGGCACGCTCCTCTATACCCACCTCGTCGACGGGAACCGGTTTTATCTTACGGTGCAGGGAATGCATTGGCGTTGAAATCAACATGAAAACCTGACGTTACTGAAGGTAGCGATATGCTGGTGTCAATTAATGATGATGCTCACGGATGGAACAGTGTATGAAAGGTACTTCATCCCGACAACTGCTGCTGCCTGCCGATTGATATCCGGGGAACGGGAGGGCCTTCCCATTACAAAGGTACAGCCAGGGCGTTTGATCAGGCAATATTCAAATGTAAGACATCAGCCGCGGCCAGGGGTATGGAGTGTGCCGGCGAAGTCGTCAGGCGACAACGCATCTTTTACGTGAAACTCACCGATACGAGTACGTCGCAGCGATTGCAAATAGGCGCCTGTCCCTGCAGCCTGCCCGAAGTCATGTGCCAGGGACCGGATATAGGTCCCTTTCGTGCATACCACGCTGAAGTGAACCAGTGGCAGCTCCACGCGGGTGATGTCGAAACTTCGGATTTCCACGGGTCTTGGCGCCAGCCGTACATCCTGGCCCTTGCGCGCTTTGGCATAGGCGCGGGCCCCATCGGTCTTGATGGCGGAATGCGCAGGCGGCACCTGCATGATGGTGCCGGTGAATCCTTCCGCCAGCCGCCGCAGTGCGTCCGGGGACAGGGCTGACGGGTCCGCCACCTGTTCCGGTGTTGTTTCCCGGTCGTAACTGGGCGTGGTGGCACCCATGTGAAAACTGCCCGTGTATTCTTTTTCACCCGCCTGGAACCGGTCGATCTCACGCGTCTTCTTCCCGGTGCATATGATGAGCAGTCCGGTGGCCAGCGGATCAAGTGTTCCCGCATGACCCACCTTGGGTGCCCGGGCACCTTCCGGGACGTCACCTGCCCGCGCCAGGTACGCCCTGATGGCACTGCGCACCTTCTTCACGGCATCGAAGGATGTCCAATCGACAGGTTTGTCGATGAGGAGAACCTCCCCGTTAATAAAATGAAATGTTCGCTGTTCCATCGGCGGGCTTGACGACGGCACCCCGGAACGGCTCAGGTGATTTGCAGGTCTACACCCATGGTCAGCAGGATGATGATAAAAAGTCCCACCACAATGCGGTAATAGCCGAACGCCTGCAAGCCGTGCTTGGTCAGGAAGCCGATAAAACTTTTAATGGCCAGGGCAGCCACGATGAATGCCACGACGTTGCCGATCAGCAGCAGCCATATATGCTCTGACTCCACCTGTACGCCTTCCTTGTAGAAGGAATAGACCTTGTACACCGTGGCGGCAAACATGGTAGGTACGGCGAGAAAGAACGAGAACTCAGCCGCCGCCTTGCGGTTCAGTTTTTCGATCATACCGCCAACGATCGTGGCCGCCGACCGCGAGACGCCGGGTACCATGGCGATACACTGGAAAAAGCCGATCTTGAATGCCGACTTATAGCTCAGGTCCTCGGTGTCTTCCCGTGTATTCTCCTTGATGAGCACATCAATAAAGAGCAGGAACACCCCACCGAGCACCAACATGAAAGCCACCACGTATACATTCCCAAGAAGGGAGTCGATAAAGTCATCCAGCAGGTACCCCAGCACGGCGGCGGGTATGAAAGCCACGAACAGGCGCTTGTAAAACCGGATCCGGGGCGCCCAGTCGCCGTCGACGGGAATGAATCGTTTCCAGTAAAGCATAACCACAGACAGGATGGCGCCAAACTGGATGGCCACGGTAAAGGTTTTCGTAAAGGGATGTTCGGAAATGCCCATCAGCGAGGAGGCAATGATCATATGCCCCGTCGATGAGATGGGCAGGAATTCGGTAATGCCCTCTATGATTGCGAGGATGATAGCCTGGATGATCGACATGCGGGAAGGACGGTGGTTTGGCTTGCTGTTCTTGCTGTGGTTGCTGAGTACGCTTTAAGCGCACAACCGGCCGGTCAGTCTTTGGCCTTCTTTACGATCGCATAAATATTGAGGATAAAGCCGGCCATCACCACGATCGGTGCGAGCGTGATACGCCGGAAACTGAAGATCTCCGGGTTGAATACATTGGGATCCTCGGACTTGCCACCCGACATGAGCAAGAAGCCCAGCAGAATGAGCCCGATGCCGGTAAGCATCAGCATATAGTTGATCCGGCCGAAAGCGAAATCGGTTCTTGGCTTTTCCTTGCGGGCGACCGCGCCCTTTTCTTTTATTGCTGCCATGCCAGGGGGTAGAAGGTAATCCGTTGAGCCGGGTTAAAACAGTTCATCGTACCTTTTGCGAAGATATTTGTTTATCGCAAAAAAAGTACTCGTGACCGCAATAATAATACCCGCCGCGAAAACGGCCAGCACCAGTGTGCTCATGAGCCTGAAGTCGCCCAGCCCGAACAGCTCGGGCACTTGTCTTTGAGTGAAGTATAGGAACAGCACAAGCAGGAAATTGGCGAGCACCGCACCCCAGAACCCGCTCTGGACCCCCTTCCAGAGGAAGGGCTTCCGAATGAAACCACGCGTGGCGCCCACCAGTTGCATGCTTTTGATCAGCAACCGCTTGGCGTACAAGGTCAGGCGGATGGTGTTATTTATCAGCACGCCCATCACGAAAAACAACAACACGCAAAACGCCAGGATGAAAACCGTGATGCGCCGGATATTCCTGTTGATATTCTCGACCAGGCCTTCCTCGTAACGGATTTCCTGGACGGCCTTTTCCCCGCTGAATGTGCCTTCGAACAACGCGATGCTGTCCACATTGGCATGCGAGGAGGCAAACCGGACATCGATGGTATGGGAAAGGGGGTTGCTTCCGATAAAGGTGACGAAGTCTTCTCCAAGCTCCTCGCTCAGCGTCACGGCTGCATCGTCAGCGGTCACCAGGTCCGCCGACCTGACCCCTTCATGGGATGCCATACGTTCGGCCAGTACGCCCGCCTGCCGCTCCCCCACGCCTGGCTGCAGGAACACCATCACCTGGAAGCTCTCCTTGAAATGATCCGACACCATGCGGGCATTCATCAGCAGCACGGCAAGCACACCGGCCATAAACAACACCATGGCGATGCTGACAACCGATGAAAGGTAGGACGTACGTACGGCCTTCCTGGCGATCTTGTTTCCTTCTTCAGCCATTACAGGATGCCGGCAAAGTTAGATAAATGCCATGCCCGGCCACTACCCAGGAGTGCCGGTTCCACGGGGATTATCAATGCGACATTGTTAATTAAACGCGGTCCTGATCAGGTTCGTATCTGCTCCTTATCTTCGCAGGAACACATGGAAATGGCGTACGATTTCAGGGAAATAGAAAGAAAATGGCAGGCCGCCTGGGCCGGGGAAGGAACATTTAAAGTCCGGGAACACAAGGGCGACAAGTTTTACGTCCTGGATATGTTTCCCTATCCCTCGGGATCCGGGCTGCACGTGGGCCATCCGCTGGGATACATTGCCACCGATATCGTGGCCCGCTACAAGAGGCACCGGGGCTTCAACGTGCTTCACCCCATGGGCTATGATTCGTTCGGCCTCCCTGCCGAGCAGTATGCCATCCAGACGGGCCGCCATCCGCGTGAGACCACGGATAAGAATATCGCGCGCTACAGGCAGCAGCTGGACCGCCTGGGCTTTTCCTTTGACTGGAGCAGGGAAGTACGGACCTCTGATCCTTCATTTTACAAGTGGACGCAGTGGATTTTTATCAAACTGTTCCACTCCTGGTTCAACAACGAAACAAACCGTGCAGAACCAATCGACACCCTGGTGGCCAGGCTGGAGCAACAGGGTGCAGTGACCACTGCGACCGATGCCCGCAAGCCATTTGGTGAGCTGGATGAACAGGGAAAAAGCGACCTGCTCATGCAGTACAGGCTGGCATACCTGGACGAGGCATGGGTGAACTGGTGCCCGGCATTGGGTACCGTGCTGGCGAACGAGGAGGTGAAGGACGGCGTGAGCGAACGTGGCGGCCATCCCGTGGCAAGGAAGCGCATGCCGCAGTGGAGCCTGCGCATCACCGCCTATGCCGACAGGCTGCTGGATGGCCTTGACGACATAGACTGGAGCGACTCCATCAGGGAAGCCCAGCGCAACTGGATTGGAAGGAGCGACGGCAGCACCCTCTTCTTCGAGGTGGCAGACGGACCCGCAGCCGGCGAAAAGATTGAGGTATTCACCACGCGGCCGGACACCGTTTTTGGCGCCACCTTCCTGAGCGTGGCACCGGAACACGGGCTGGCAGGAAGCCTGGCCACTCCCGAACAACAGCAAGCGGTGAATGCCTACGCGCGGGCAGCGGCCAACCGCAGCGAACGTGACCGGCAGGCAGACGTGAAGAATGTGACGGGCAAGTTCACCGGCTCACACGTACTGCATCCCTTCACAAAGGAAAAAATCCCCGTATGGGTGGCCGAGTACGTGCTGGCCGGATACGGCACCGGCGCCGTAATGGGTGTACCCGCACATGACACCCGTGACTATGCTTTTGCCAGGCATTTCGGACTGGAGGTCATAAAGGTAATCGAGCCCGCCGACGAGTCCCTGAAGGACGAACCCTGCTTTGACACCTATGAAGGTCGCTGTATCAACTCCCGGTTCCTGGATGGCCTCGAAGTGAGTGACGCCATCGGGAAGGCGATTACTGAAATAGAAAAGCAGGGCACCGGGAAGCGAAAGGTCAACTACCGGCTGCGTGACGCCGCCTTCGGCAGGCAGCGGTACTGGGGGGAGCCCATTCCCGTGTATTTCAGGAACGGCATACCCTGTACCATGCCCGAAGATGACCTGCCCCTGCGCCTGCCCGACATCGATACCTTCCTGCCCACTGAAACGGGCGACCCGCCGCTGGCACGCGCCGGTGACTGGACGTACCGGCCGGAAGGCGACAGCGAGCAGTGGCCACTGGAAACGACCACCATGCCCGGCTGGGCGGGCTCATCCTGGTATTACCTGCGTTACATGGACCCGCATAACGAAGAGGCCTTCGCGTCGAAGGAGGCACTGGGCTACTGGCGCGACGTGGACCTGTACATCGGCGGCAGCGAACATGCCACGGGCCACTTGCTGTATGTGCGATTCTGGACCAAATTCCTGCATGACCTGGGATACCTCGAAATCACCGAACCGGCACGCAAACTCATCAACCAGGGGATGATACAGGGGAGGTCAAACATTATTTACAGGGTGGAATTCCCTGATGCATCAACGGATATTGATTTTCCGTTGTTCATTGGCGAGGAAAGCAAAAAGGAATTGCAATCAAGTGCAACTGGCGCTGGAGACCTGGCGAAGATGATCGATTCCGAATTTGGAGTAAAAATGCAACCTATTGAAGGGAAATCGCTGAAGATTCCAATAACACCCATTCACGTGGACGTGAATCTGGTCAATGAGGACATGCTTGAGCTTAATGACTTCCGGAGCTGGAAACCGGAATTTCGCGATGCACGTTTCCTCGGCGGCGATAAGATCAAATGCGGCTGGGAAATTGAAAAGATGTCGAAACGCTGGCATAACGTGGTGAACCCCGACGACATTTGCGACAAATACGGGGCCGACTGCCTGCGCATGTACGAGATGTTTCTCGGGCCGCTGGAACAGGGAAAGCCCTGGAACACGAACGGCATCACGGGCGTGTACGGGTTCCTGAAAAAAACCTGGAAGCTTTTCGAAGGCAATGTATCGCGCCGCGACCACCCAGCGGAAGACGCCATGAAGTCCCTGCATAAACTGATCAAAAAGGTGACCACCGACATAGAACAGCATTCTTTCAATACATGCGTAAGCGCCTTTATGATCTGTGTCAACGAGCTGGCGGCGCAGAAGTGCGATGACCTTAATGTGCTCGAACCGCTGTGCATCCTGTTATCGCCGTTTGCACCCCATATGGCTGAAGAGCTTTGGCGGGGCATGGGCCATGAAGGAGGCATCTCAGCCGTGGCCTGGCCGGGATGGGACGAAAAATACCTGGCGGAAGCCTCGTTCACCTATCCCGTTTCCATTAACGGGAAAACAAGATTCAAGATACCGCTGTCGCTGGAACTCACGAAAGACCAGGTGGCGGAAGCCGTCCTGGCGGCTGAAGAGCTGAAGCGGTATACGACCGGGAATACGCCCCGCAAGGTGATCGTGGTGCCGGGCCGGATCGTGAATGTGGTCGTATGAGAGGGGCCGGCCTGTTCAAAAGTCGGGCATCCCGCATGCGCCCATTGCGCCGGAACTGCTATTTTTGAAACCGAATATGCAACTGTTGCCCCAACATATCGAAGCCCTGGTCTTTACCGCGGAAAACGGGATTACGGTCGATGAGATCATGTCCTGCCTGAAAGCCGTATATGGCTGGGAACTCACGAAGGACGAAGTCAGGGAGCATATTGGCGGCCTGCAGGAGCGGTATGCCGATGACGACTTTTCATTCGAGCTGAAGGAGATCGCCGGGGGGTACCGGTTCCTTACAAAGAAGCCTTTTCACAACAGCATTCATACATTCCTGCAGATCAAGGATAAGAAGCGCCTGTCCACCGCGGCACTCGAAACACTGGCCATCATCGCGTACAAGCAGCCCGTGTCCAGGCCTGAAATCGAGAAGATACGCGGGGTCAACTGCGATTATTCCATTCAGAAACTGCTGGAAAAGGACCTGATTGCGATCAAGGGCAAGAGCGACGGTCCCGGCCGCCCGCTCATTTACGCGACCAGCCCCCACTTCATGGATCACTTCGGCATGAAGACCGTCAAGGACCTGCCCAAGCTCAGGGACCTGAAGGCAACTGAAAATGAAATCGGTGTGCCAACGGACACCCAGGAGACCACAGTGGTACATGCGGAGGAAGCCGGCGAAACGACCCATGTCTCCGGGGAAGCGGATGCCGACACAAGCCCTGTTGCCCCGGATGCCGGAGAGCCGGCGGATACCACCCCGCAACCGGACAATAATCCGCAGGAGAAAGCGGAATAATTCCATTCATTTTACGTTCATCCTATGCACCCTGCGGGTGCGGTTTTTGTATTTTCATCTGGCATAAACCCATGGCTGAGACAAGACTTCTTTTGCTGATGTTCCTGGCACTGCCTTTATATGCGGCGGCACAGGGTCCCGGTATGCGGGAGGTGGAGAACAATGCCTTTACCACCAACGAGATCCTCGAGTACCGGATCCACTACGGGCTGATCAATGCGGGTGAGGCCCGGCTGGAAATTATGCCCGAAATCAAAAAGTTCGGGAAACGGCAGGTATACCATATGGTGGGAACAGGCCGCACGACGGGCGCGTTCGACTGGTTTTTCAAGGTGCGTGATCGGTACGAAAGCTATGTAGACCGGCATTCCATTATCCCATGGTACTTCGTGCGGCGCATCAGCGAAGGGGGCTACAAGAAAAGCCAGAAGGTAAAGTTCAATCATTTCAGGAATGTCGCCGTGAGTGAAGAAGCCACCATTGAAGTGCCGCATGACATCCAGGATGTCATCTCGGCTTATTATTTCTGCAGGACGATGAATTTCGATACGGCGGATATCGGGGATATCTTTCCCATGCACACGTACCTTGACGATGAAGTGATAAACCTGAGCCTGAAATATATTGGAAAGGAAACCGTGAAGGTGAAAGCCGGTAAGTTCAGATGTCTCAAATTCCGGCCGGTTTTACTTGTGGGCCGGGTATTCAAGGAGGAAGATGACATGACCATCTGGGTGACGGACGATGCCAACAAGGTCGTAATCCGCGCTGAAGCGGAAGTGCTGGTCGGTTCCATCAAGATGGATCTGAAGAAATATTCAGGGCTTGCCAACCCACTGCATGCAAAGGTGAAGTAGCGCCTGCTTAATACAGCTTTTCTAATTTATAATCGTTCCCAGGTGTGATTGGGCTACTGGTTGCTCCTGATCGCTTCCACGGGATCGAGACGTGAAGCGGAAAAGGCAGGCATGAATCCTGAAATGACGCCGATAATGGAGCTGATCAGGATGCCGAAGAATATATTCCCCATCGTGAGCGTTACGTTGAAGTCCATCAGGTTGCTTGCAATGAGCGAAAGCACGAAGACAATCGTGAGTCCGAGCAAGCCGCCAATGATACAAAGCACCACGGCCTCTATGAGAAACTGAAGCAGGATGAAATAATTTTTCGCCCCCAGTGATTTCTGGATCCCGATAATGCCCGTCCGTTCCTTTACAGATACAAACATGATATTGGCGATCCCGAACCCACCTACCAGGATGGAGAATCCGCCAATGACCCAGCCGGCCATCCCCACCACATCAAATAAGCTTTTTACCTGGTTGCTCAGCAGCTTGGCCTCGTTCAGCGCGAAATCATCTTCTTCAATGGGGCGCAGCCTGCGAATGGCCCGCATCGCCCCGCGCAGGTCGTCCTTGATTTCTGCATTCGAATAAAGCGGCTTGCCTTTAGCCTGGATAAAAGGCTGGATCCTGTTGGACCGCAGGTTGATCATGTTGCGCGCGAAATTAACGGGGATGAGGATCTGGTTATCCTTGCTGTTGCCGAGCATGGAGGTGCCTTCTGTTTCGAACACACCAATGACCGTAAGCTTGCGCCCCAGCGTGACGAACTGCTTGCCCATGGGATTCATGTTTTCGAATAGCGTATTGGCGACCTCAGACCCGATGATGGCTACCGGCCTGCCCGCCTCCGATTCCAGTTCGGTGAAATAGCGGCCATCCTGCAGATCGAACGAGGCGATCTTGTAATGGTCGTGCGACACGGCGCCGATGTCGGCATTCTCGATGGAGTTGTTGCGGTACTTGGCCGGTCGCTGGATATAGGCCTCGTAGGAAAAAGACTCGATGGTGGAGGTACGGTGCTGCAGCTCCCCCATCTCGCGGTAACCCGGCAGCGGCCGCTGGAAATACTTCCACCACGGATAATCGGGGCCGAAGGACCACGGCCACTTCTGAACGAAAATAACATTGCTGCCCAACGACTCCACATCCTCCCGTATGTTCTTTTCAAGCGCATCGGTAACGGTGAATACGGAAATGATGGCGAAGATGCCAATAGATATTCCCAGCAGGGACAGGAACGTGCGCAGCTTGTTGGAACTGATCGCATGAAATGCGAACAGAACGCTTTCCTTGCATAGCCTTAGGAAAATCAACATACAGTAAAAGTAAAAATTTCTACTTTTAGCAGGTAAGTGAACCGTTATACAACCACCTGATAATGCGGTACCAAAGTGACAAGGCCTTCGCCCGGCAGGCGGACAGTAATGACCCTTTGCGGGAATTCCGCGGGCGCTTTCGCATCCCGTTGCATCACGGCAAGGAAGTGCTTTACTTCTGCGGCAACTCGCTGGGCCTGCAACCGAAGACCGCTGCCGAAGCGCTGAAGCGCGAGACGGAGGACTGGGCTTCCCTGGCGGTGGAAGGGCATTTTAAGGCCCGACGGCCGTGGTTCCCCTACCACGAGTTTCTGCGTGACCAGATGGCGGCCATTGCCGGAGCGCTGCCAAAAGAAACAGTGGTGATGAATTCGCTGACGGCAAACCTGCATTTGCTGATGGTCTCCATGTACCGGCCCACCGCAAAGCGGTACAAGATCCTTTGTGAATGGACGCCGTTCCCTTCCGACCGTTACGTACTCCAGTCGCAGGCCGACTTCCATGCACGTCACGTGGCGGGAATGAAGAAGGAGGATGCCGTAATAGAATTGCGCCCGCCGGACGGGGAATACCAGGTGCCACGACAACAGGTGCTGGATGCGATCAGGGCTGCCGGCGACGAGCTGGCCATGGTTATGATTGGCGGTGTTAACTATTATACCGGGCAGCTGTACGATATCCCAGGTATCACGGAGGCGGCACATGCCAGCGGCGCGGTGGCGGGCTTTGACCTGGCACATGCAGCGGGCAACGTTGAACTACAGCTGCACGACTGGAACGTGGACTTCGCGGCCTGGTGCACTTATAAATACCTGAATGCGGGGCCGGGCAGCGTGGGCGGCGCCTTTGTACATGAAAAGCACGCCGTGAACAGGGACTTGCCGCGCTTTGCCGGCTGGTGGGGTAACGACCCGGAAACACGTTTTACCATGCCTCAAACCTTCGTGCCGGTTCCGGCCGCCGACAGCTGGCAGCTCAGCAATGCACCGGTGTTTTCCATGGCCGTGTTGAAAGAGTCACTGCAGGTATTTGCCGATGCGGGCATGAACAGGCTGGCCGCAAAAAGCAGGCAACTGACTGGCTACCTTGAATTCCTCATCAGGGAGTGGAAACTGCCCTTACGGATCATCACGCCTTCGGCGCCGGGGGAAAGAGGCTGCCAGCTTTCACTGATCGTGGAGGGCAACGGGAAGAAGCTGTACACCCACCTGGCAGATAACGGTGTCATTGCCGACTGGCGGCAACCGGATGTCATCCGCGTGGCACCAGTGCCGCTGTATAATTCGTTTACCGATGTCTTCCTGCTCGCGGAAAAGCTGCGGGAAGGCATTACCGTTCCCAATCATGCATAAACCGGAAACAATTTCAATTGTAGGCGGCGGCCTGGTAGGCTCGCTGCTGTCCATTTATCTTGTCAAACGCGGGTACAACGTCACCGTTTACGAACGCAGACCCGATATGCGCAAGGTGGAAATCCCTGCCGGCCGGTCGATCAACCTGGCGCTTTCCGACCGTGGCTGGCGTGCCCTCGAAGGGGTGGGGATTGCGGAAGACATCCGCGCCATCGGCATCCCGATGAAAGGCAGGATGATCCACCAGGACGAAGAACTTACTTTCCAGCCGTATGGAAGGGAAGGGCAGGCCATCTATGCCGTATCGCGCGGCATCCTCAACACCACGCTGCTCGACCTGGCGGAACGCAATGGCGCAAAACTCGTATTTGATGAAAGGTGTACCGGGCTCGACCTTGTGGATAATGCCATACACTTCGAAAATGCAAAGTCCGGGGACCGGTCGTCCCGGAAGTCAGACCTGATCTTCGGGGCTGATGGTGCCTTTTCGGCAGCCCGCATGCAGCTGCAGATGAACGAACGGTACGACTATTCCCAGACCTACCAGCAGCACGGGTACAAGGAGCTGATGTTCGTGGCAGGTAAAGACGGTGAGCACCAGATCGAAAAGCAGGCCCTGCACATCTGGCCCCGGGGCGGCTATATGCTCATCGCCCTGCCAAACCTGGACGGAACATTTACCGTCACGCTGTTTTTCCCGTATGAAGGCAACCCGTCTTTCGATAAGCTGAAGACTCCTGCTGACGTCACGGCCTTTTTCAAAGATGTCTTTCCCGATGCCATACCGTTGCTGCCCACCCTGGAAGAGGATTTCTTTGCCAATCCCACCGGCTCCCTCGTCACGGTGAAATGTTTCCCGTGGAGCTTTCGCAGGAGGCTGGTGCTGATTGGTGATGCCGCCCATGCCATCGTGCCGTTTTACGGGCAGGGCATGAACTGTGGTTTTGAGGACTGCACTGTACTGCATGCACTGCTGGAGCAGCATGGCGACGACTGGGATAAGGTCATTCCCGCTTATGAAAGCCAGCGCAAACCCGCCGCCGACGGTATCGCCGACCTGG
>JAHEKC010000022.1 GCA_024638565.1 Bacteroidota bacterium | reverse complement strand
TTGTCAAACAGGGCCTGCGCCTTGTCGTCGGCCAGGCGTGCCAGGTCCACGGAAGCTTCGGGGCCGCCGCTCTCGGCACGGGCCCATACCACGCCCGTGGTGATGTAGTTCACCGCGCCGGCTTCCAGCGTGAAGGGTCCGGCCGACTGCAGGAACCGCCGGTCTTCAGGTGCGTTGCCGGCAGTCACTTCCGTCCATGGCTGGCCGGGGAACTGCGGGTCGGTATCGCCCGGGAACATGAAATTACATATTGGGTTGTTCGCCTGGTGTCCGTCGCCCCCGTAAGTCATGGGCTGGCCATCCTTCCAGATGCCCTGCAGGTAATTGTAAAAATCTGTAAAGCCAACCGGGTTGCCGATCACGGAAAAGTCGTTGTTGTAATAAACGAACTTGGACATGATGATCAGTTCGGGCACGATGCTGTCACTGACGGTAGTCGTATCGTTATTGATATCGATGTAATAGGTACAGTCCACGCAGCCGTCGCGGTCATTGTCCACGCCGTCACCCAGATCGGCTCGCGGTCCCTGGAAGAAGTCCACGCCCACGGCAGGCGGGTTCATACCATAGCCGTTTGTGCCGTCATCATCGGCATCACCGTTGTAGCAATAGCCCAGTCCGCGGGCCACGTCGCAGCCCACGTAATCGTCCACGGCATTTCCCAGGTCAGGGTCCACCCACTGCCCGAAAAAAGTATTGTCCAGGCGTGTTTTGGACCGGTTGATGACCTGGTACTGGTAAAAGGTCATGTTGTTGATCTCGTCGTTCGACTTGAACCCGAATGCCTGCGCGCGGATTTCGAGACCTATGGGTTGCGAAAGCGTTTCCGTGTGGTTGTCGCCCACGTCATTGAAGACCCACCATATGGTCTTGTCGCCGAACAGGTATTCCTGGCACTGTGTGCGTTCGAAAGAAGTATTGGGTATCGTGTCCGATGGAAATTCATTCGGCGCCACGAGATAGCGCGGATAGTCGCCGTCGAGGTAATTGTAGATACCGTCGCCGTTCACATCTTCGAAGGGCGCCAGGTAGAAGCCCTCATTTATTGAAGAGTTGCCATTGCCGGGCCACTCCTTGATCACCTTGGTGGCGCTGCCGGGGTCCTCTATAAATGCTTGCACTTCTTCCTTGGTGATGATGAAGTGCTTGTCATAGTCAGTGCATGTTCCAGATGTAATGGTGGCGTTAGTAGTATCGATGGGGCCACCCCAGAAATCGTTCCCTGTCTGCCGGTAGGTCATACAGGCGGTAAGCACCTGCCCGCTCTGGTCCAGTCCGCCAATCCACAGGGCACCGGCAAAGAGCGAGTGTTTGTTGCTGTTGATCGGGATCTCGTACTTGGCATCGTCCAGGTCCCACCAGAAGTCGCCGCCCACCATGATGGTGGTACGCACATTATTGATGTCAAGGTCGTTTTGCGCGGTGGTAGGTGAGCAGCCGGCGGCGGCAGGCGTGGGCAATGCATGGCCCTTGGGATTCTTGCCACCCGGCTTGTTCTTGTCTGCAAAACCTGAAAGCGGGGCCAGCAGCAGGCAGCTAACGGCCAGGCACCTGAATACGAATTGTTGGATTGGAGCTTTTTCCATGGCTGAAGGAATTAAACGGATGTCCGCTGTTTTTCAGTGACATCGCCCAGATAAGATGACAGCAAACCCGGTAACGCTGCCCGCCGGGGTCAAAATGACATTCGATTGACATTCCAGGGCCGGGGAGCATACCCCTGCCATCGGCGTAAGTCATTATAAATCAGAAAGAAACAGGCTTATTAGGGTCGTTCAGCTGATACGACCGCCGAGGGCCCGGGCCGTGGCTTCAGCCTTGAGCAGGCACTCGTCGTACTCGGATTCAGGGTTGGAGCCCGCCGTGATGGCGCTGCCGGTCATGAGGGACAGGGCCTGGCCCGCGCGGTAGAGCAGCGTACGGATCATGACGCTGAAGTCATAATCCCCGTCCGGGCTGACATAACCCAGTGCCCCGCTGAACAACCCGCGCCGGCTGCTTTCAAATTGATCGATTAGCTGCATGGCCCTGACCTTGGGTGCGCCGGTCATGCTGCCCATGGGGAAGGCGGCACGGATGACATCCGGAAGGGTGGTATCTTGTTCTACCCTGCAGCTCACCGTGGAGATCATCTGGTGTACCGTGCTGAAAGGATATATGCCGAACAGCTCATCCACGTGCACGCTGTTCCTGCGGGCCACGCGCGAAAGATCATTGCGCACCAGGTCCACGATCATGACATTCTCCGCACGCTCCTTTTCACTATGCAGGAGGTCGTGTGCAATCCTGCGGTCTTGTGGCTCACCGGCACCCCGCGGCGCCGTGCCCTTGATGGGTTGCGAGAAAAGCCTGTCTCCTTCTTTGCGGATAAACCTTTCTGGGCTCGAAGACATCACATACCGGTCATCCAGTCTATAGTAAGCGGACATGGGAGCCGGTGAAAGGTCATTCAGCTGCTGGTAGGTGTACGCGGGATCGATGGATACGCCCGTGGCAAAATATTCCTGGCAGTAGTTGATTTCATAGATGTCGCCGTACCGGATGTGGTGCTGCAGCCTGTTTACCGTTTCGATGTAATGATTCCTGGAGATCTTCTTTTCCAGTTTCACAGGCGTCACATCTGCGGTTACCGGGGGCGTGCTTTCACCGGATTCCTGCCATGGAGCATATTTTCCGGTAGACTGGTCCAGCAGCTGAATTTGGTTACCCCGGACCGTAAGTACCGTGGCGGGCACGAAGAAATGTACCAGCGGCATCCCGATCAAATCCTCATGCATGGAACGGAGCGATTCAATTTCGTTCTTCAGGTCGTACGACAGGAAGCCGAACATCCACTTGCCCCTGTTCGATTTTAAAAAAGCATCCAGCGTGGCCAGGCCGCCGGCAGGCATCTCATCCAGGCAACCCCATCCCGCGAGCAAATCGTATTTCCCGCCCGTTGTCATATACGGCATCTTTCCCGTATTGCTGTTCAGCAGGCATAGCCGTTGCTCCCCGTCACTGGCCCTGATAACCTGATTTACGATCACATCCGCCTTCATGTATAGCGAAGATAGGGGTTGCAGTCTTGCCGGCCGGGCAAGTTGTAGTTTTGTCGTAACCGGAGGGGCTCACCCCATGCGCAACATTCATATGCTTGTCCTCGTCCTGGCCGTTCACGCCGCATGTTGGGCGGGCCTTGGACCACCCGTCCCGCGGTCAGACGACCGTGTGTACCTGGATGTGGCCCGGAGCATCGGGGATGGAAGCTACCAGATCAATGAAAGTCCTAAGAACCGGAGATACACTGTCATCCTGCCGGCACTCCTGATCACGCGGCTAACTGGAATGCCGCGTGCCGCGGCGCTGTGGGCGCTCGCCTGCAGTCTGGCCACCATCTTGCTTTTGTACCGCTGGTTGTCACGGGGGGATGCCGGCATCGCCGTCATGGCGGCCGCACTTCTTTCACTGAACATCGTACAGGTGATTTATTCCACCGTGTTGTTTCCCGATATCATCGTTTCCCTATTCATGTTTTGTGTGGCATGGTGTGTATTCCGGAGGAGCGATGGTTACATGCCCGCAGGTCAGGGTGTGTTGTTTTTTATTACCGGCTTTTTTGCGAAGGAGATCATCCTGCTCATGCTGCCGTTTCTTTTGTACGTCTGGCTCCGCGATGCCATGCAAAAGCGCCACCAGGCATTCTGGTCCCTGTTCTTTGGCGGGCTCGTCATATCGTACGCCGCCATCTCGGCTATCCTTTACAGGATTACAGGTGATGCCCTGTTCATAGTCCGCAGTGTGGAAGCCATGCACAACGAGGTGTTTGTTCCTCATCTTTCCGGCATGGCACTCTGGTCACGCCTCACCTGGGAGCCGCTGGCATGGCTGCTTGCACAGCCCGGATATGTATTCCTGGTGATCCTTGCGATACCGGGCCTGTTCATGATGCGCAAGGGGCCAGCCAGGTTCTGGAAGGCCTACCTGTTGTGGATGGCCGCGGCATGCTGGTGGGGCACGACATCACTCGAGAGATTCGCCCCCGTTTTGCTTTATGACAGGATGTGGATGCCGTTACTGGTTCCGCTATGCGTTGCAGCCGCGTATGGACTCGAAGGACTTCGCCACGGGAAAGCGGGTAAAAGACTAGGGTTCCTTTACGCGGGCCTGTTTGCCGCTGCCGGCATTGTATGGCCGCTTTTCCTGTCGCTAAAGATGTCGTTTGTTTTCCTGGCGGTTGCCGTTTTGTTCCTTGCAGGTTCGCGATCCGGAATGTTCGACCATGAAGGCAAACCCCTCGCACGCGCACTCCCGCTCCTGCCCTATGCGGCTACCACGGTATATTTCATCCTCATGAACACTAACCACTGACCGGGATCAGTTTTGCGCCAGCCGGCGGACATATTTACCGATGATGTCAAACTCCAGGTTCACCTCGTCGCCTTCGTTCAGCCGGGAGAACGATGTATGTTCAAGGGTATAAGGGATTAGCGCCACGGAAAAGCTGTCCGGCGTGGCATCCACCACTGTCAGGCTGACGCCATCCACGCAGACAGAGCCCTTTTGCACGGTAATAAAGTCGTTGCCATGCGGGTGGCTGAAATAAAAAAGTGTACTGCCGTCCTTCACCATCTTCTTTGTGCAGCGTGCCACCGTATCGACATGCCCCTGCACGATGTGACCGTCCAGCCTGCCGTTCGCGGGCATTGCCCTTTCGAGGTTCACCAGGCTGCCTTCCTTCAATTTCAAAAACGACGTTCGCTTAAGGGATTCGTCGACCAGCGTAACACGATGACAGCCTGCCTGTATTTCGGTCACTGTCAGGCACACGCCGTTATGGGAGACGCTTTGTCCGGGCTTCAGCGTAGCTGAGACCGCGGAACGGATCTCGAGATCCAGGTTACCCCCGGTGTGCCGGGCCCGGATCACTTCGCCCGTAGTTTCAATAATGCCGGTGAACATTCAATGTCATTTAGGGCTGCCTGCCGGGTTATTCGCCGGTGGCACCCCTGCCCCGCAGGATGTATACGTATCCGGGCTTAAGCAGCCTTTCGCGTATTCCATTCCGGTAGCGTTCATAGACCTTGCATATATAAAAGTAAGCGCCCTCGGGCAGCGCCCCCCCGGTATTGTTCAGCCGGCCGTTCCAGCCCACATCCGGATCATTCGTGCTGAAAACCTTCTGGCCCCAGCGGTTATAAACCACCAGGTCGATCTCCTGAACGAACCTGTACGGAAACGGCTGCCAGGTGTCGTTCTTCCCGTTGCCATCTGGCGTGAAGACGTTGGGCAGTTCGTAGAAGGGGCAGTTTTCGAAACAAATCTCGTTACCCGGATCGCTTTCATTTCCCACGGTATCCACTGCGGTAACGTAATAGCACCCCGCCAGGGAGTCGAGGCTGGTGAATGAATAGGTAGTCTGCCCGGGACTGGCGATAACGGCGAGGAGGTAGTAGGGCGCACCCACGCCCGGGCTGTAATAAAGGTGCCAGGATCCGATATCACTACCGCATTCCGGACCGGGATGTTCCCATTCGAATGTCACCTCTCCGGCCTGGCAGTCGAATGCAAGGGTATCGAATGTGGTGATGGGGCAGGGCGGCACGTTATCGAATGGCATGGCACACGATTCCTGTGACAGGTTGACGATAGGGCTTACAAATCCGGAGCCGGAATAGTCGCCCACGCTCCTGATATGGTAGCAATACAACTGCCCGTTTACCAGTCCCGAGTCGGAGAAGGACGGGATTGTTGTTGTGCCGATGGAGTCCCACATGACGCCATTCAGCCTGAATACATCATAGCTGAAATTGGCCCAGGGCACCACTTCATTCCATGACAGGTTCAGCCTGCGGTCTGTGGGGGTGACGGACAGGAAGACCGAGGAGGCGACAGCGGATTGTCCGATATAGCCGTTAGCGATGTTATGCAGCTCTACGCGATACGAGTTGGGGCCTGTTTCGGTGTCTGTCCCTGTATGGGTAAAGGTGGTGTCATCGAGACCAGGCAACGAAGCGACAAATACGAAGTTGCCACCCGTAAAGTCGTCCGAACGGTACAGCCGGTACTCGAACGGTCCTGGAAACTGGATCGTATCCAGTTCCGCCGGCTTGGACCAGGCCACCTCCATGGTGCCACCTGTAATATCCGTGGTGGTCACACTAACATTGGTGATGACGGGCAGGTCTTTTTTTAATTGCGTGCATTCTTCCGCGGACGCATAACTTTCCGCACCGTCATCGAACCATGCCACCACCATGTAGCAGTAATCGATGCCGTGCACAAGTCCGGCCCCGTTGTTGTCATCGGTATAGGCGGTATTGTTAAGTCCGTTCACCGTACCGATCTTCGCGTACCCGGTATATGCCGGCACACCCGTTTCACAGGGGCCGGGGGTGAAGCCGTAAAAACCGTTTCTGCGGTAAATGTCATACCCCATTGCGCTGTCACATACGGATGCACTCCAGGTAAGGTCTATCTGGTTGCCCAGCGGGGTGGCGGCCAGGTTCTGCGGTGCCGGTGCCACCACGGTGATATACACGGATTCAAGATCCGCGAGGTTTACCTGCGAGTTCGAGTCGCGCGCGGTAAACACCACCTGGTAAGCGGCCCTGCGCACATGATCGCAGGTGGTCTGCCAGTTGAAGGTACCGCTCACGGTGCCCACCCCGGCAATCCCCTGGGGGAAGGATGCAGGGCTTCCGGTAAAATTAAAAGGCGCGCCTGTGGCTGAAAGGGTGACCCATTCATTGTCCGGGTCACTGGCCGACACGTTAAAATTTACAACCGTACCCGCCTCCACGCATATATCGTTCAGCGCACCAATGGAAGGCGGCTTGTTGTTGGACGGGACGATGGTAATCTGCATATCCCGTTCCACGTATCCAATCAAAATTTTGTTACGCCACTCCTTGATCAGGAATGCCACGTTGAACTCACCCACGATGGTAGGTGAATCCCAGACCAGGTCGCCCGTGACGGCGTTCAGCGAAAACGAACCGCCCTGTTGCGTCGGGGGAAAGGTATACCCGGGGATGGAAACGCCGCCCGCCCCCTTGCATTCTATCAGCTCGTATGACAGGCTGTCGCCGTCAGGGTCATAGGCATTTGGGTTGTGGATGAACGGATGCCCGATGGTTCCGTCATCGATCGGAGGCTGTAACAGCACAGGCGAATTGTTATATCCCAGGAACGGCGAGATCACGAGCTGTGTCTCGATGTAAAACGGGATATTCACAGAGCCCGGGATGTTCACGACACCACCGTTGCGGTTGGGGTCTTCGAAATAGATCAGGTAAGTGGAAGTGCCCGGATAGAGGTGGTTCCACAGGTAGGTGTTCTTGCTAATGTCGGGTCCCACGCTCACCTTTGAAACGCGCGGGATAGAGTCTGCGGTTCCGTCACCCCAATACACGTAGAGCTCCGGCCTGTCCGCCTGGCTCGACGTTTTGGTATAGGTGACTACGGTAAAACGGTACAGCAGGGGGTTATTGGCATCCTGGCTGTACGTAATCTCCCCTGCCCTGTTGTGGGTGGCCGATGTCATGGCCGGAATCCATAACGCACAGAAAAGCAGGAGTGCGTGCCTCTTCATACAATCAAAAACCCCCAGGAGATGTTGTTTGTTTCGCTAATCTACAAAAAACGAAGCTGCCTGCTCTCATATTATCATTCAGGATCAATTTCTTATGGAAACGAGGCAAAAAATACGACAATTGGTTTATTCGGGAATAAGTCGGGCCGTTGCGCAATAATATGGCGCAGGAGTGTCAGTTCTTCACGCTCCCTGCTCAAAAACGCACCGACTCGCAAATAGCTGTTCTGCCTGTTGATGCCACGCATCCCGGGACACAAATAATAATATGGCCGGATTCCCCGTCAATCAAGGGAACGAAACGCTTATTTATTGATTTCGATGAATCGTTCCACGTCTATGGCCAGTCCGAACACGAGAATGGTATCCGTTTCCAGGAGAACCAGGTCCGGGGATGGCACGCCAAGAATATGGGGTTCCGGCAGCAGTACTTCCGGTCCCGGTTTTTCTGTGTAGCGCTTGATAGTGATAAGGTTCAGGTTGTACTTCGTCCGCAGGCCGATGTCCCCGATATTCCTGTTGACCATGGTACGGGGCGTTTGCACCTCCGCAATCTCATAGTTATCCGGTAACATGAGCGTGGTGAGGATCGTCGGGTTGAGAAGCCTTTCCGCCACGGCAAGCCCCACATCGTTTTCCGGTGACAGGATTTCCTTTATACCGATCTTCTCGAGGATCATCCGCTGGTGCTTGCCGTTGGCACGGGCGATGATGCGCTTGACCTCCATTTCCATGAGCAGCACCACGCAAAGCAACAGGGCATCAAAGTTCTCCCCGATGGCCACTACCACGGCATTCATATCCTGGATGCTCTGGGCCCGCAGCGACTTCTGGTCAGTTGCGTCCATGGTCACGGCATAGGCCACATTATCCTTGATGTCTTCTACGTAGTCGTCGTTGGTGTCGATTGCCAGCACCTCGGCTCCGCGTGCAGCCAATGTCTTGGCGATGGCGGTGCCGAACTGTCCGAGGCCGATAACGGCGAATTTATTTTCTGCCATGTGTGTGGTTTCTTGGTTTGCAGTTTGCGGTTCGCAGCTTAATTTTCGAGGTTAGAGGCCACGGAAACAGACAGGGCATGTTTCAGGTCTTCCACCAGGTCATCTGCATCTTCCACTCCCACGCTGAGTCGCAACAGCGAATCTTTCAGGCCGTGTTTTTCACGTTCTTCCCGTGGTATGGCGCCGTGGGTCATGGAGGCCGGGTGGCCGATCAGCGACTCCACGCCTCCCAGCGATTCGGCGAGCGAAAACAGCCTGGTTTCGGATGCCACGCGAAAGGCCTCTTCCATGGAGTCCCCGTGCATCGTGAACGAAAGCATACCGCCGAAGTCGGCCATTTGTTTCTTCGCAACCGCATGTCCCGGGTGGTCTTCGAAGCCCGGCCAGTTTACGGTGGACACCCGCTCGTGCTGGCGTAGAAATTCCGCGATGACCCTTCCGTTTTCACAGTGCCTTTCCATCCGGAGGTGAAGGGTCTTCACCCCGCGGAGCACCAGGAAGCTGTCCATCGGGCCCGGCACGGCGCCGCAGGAGTTCTGGATAAATGCCAGCTTTTCGTTCAGGCTGTCGTCGTTTGTGGCCAGGGCGCCCATTACCACGTCGCTGTGTCCGGCAATGTACTTGGTGACGGAATGCATGACAATGTCTGCACCCAGGTCGATCGGATTCTGGAGGTAAGGCGAAGCAAACGTGTTATCCACGACCAGCATCAGCTTATGTTGCCCGGCCAGCTTCGCACATTCGGCAATATCCGCAATTTGCATCAGCGGATTGGTGGGTGTTTCGACCCAAAGCATCCGGGTGCGGTCATTCAGTTTCGCCGCCACTTGTGAAAGGTCGCTCATGTCAACATAATGGAACACCATGCCAAAGTGTGCAAATACCTGCTGGAACATCCGGTACGTACCACCGTAAAGATCCCGGCCCGCAATCACTTCGTCACCCGGCCGGAGCAGCTTGATCACCGCATCTGAAGCGCCCATGCCGCTGCTGAAACACAGGCCATGCCGCGCATTTTCGAGCGAAGCCACGCACCGCTCCAGCGCAGTGCGGGTGGGGTTCTTTCCGCGCGCATAGGTGTAGCCCTTGTGTTTGCCGGGGGACTCCTGGACGTATGTCGATGTCTGGTATACGGGGGTCATGATGGCCCCGGTGGCAGGATCGGGCTCCTGCCCGGCATGGATAGCTTTGGTTGCGAATTTCATCAGGGGTTGTATTGATTTGTTCGGCAGGATGTAAAAATAAGCCATTCAGCCATTCAGCGATCATCTTCCCATATCACAACCGGAGAGGATTTAAGCTGATTGAATTCCGGGCACCGCCCGTCGCCCATGCCTGTAAATCCGCCATCAGGACTGCATACCAGGTTGCACTGCTCATCATACAACTCGTTCATGCGATCACAGCATGGGGCGCTTATATAATATACCGGATGGCCATTGTAAAGATATCGTACCACCTGCCTGCGGGGTTCAGCCGGAGGCACCGACTTCATGGCCTCGATTTTTATGGCCATACATTCCGGAATATCGTTGCCCGTCTGCCGGTTACAGCTAAGCACGACGGAAAAACAAACGGAAAGGATCAAAGGGTACCAGCCCATGGGTATGTAAAACTATCAAATACGACCGCCATGGCAATTGCAAGCTGTGGCCGGCTTGACATATTTTGTTACATTCGCCATAACCGTCAATCTTTACTTCAACTGCTTCCGACATCATGAACGTAATCAAAAAGATCCTCATTGTACTGGTCGTTTTGGTCGTATTGCTGTACATCGTTTCGCTGTTTCTGCCGTCAAGGCTATACGTGGAAACCAGCAGGGTGGTGAATGCGCCGGTCGAAAACGCATTCGTGCAGGTGAATAACCTGAAGAACTGGGAGGCCTGGTCGCCCTGGCTGAAGATGGATCCGGACCTTCAGATCACCTATCATGGCCCGGAGTCCGGCGTAGGGGCTTCATACAGCTGGGTCAGTCCGTCCGGCAAGCTGGGAACGGGCAAGATCACCATTTCCGAAAGCAAGCCCAATGAACTGGTAGTAACAGACCTCGATTTCGATGAAGAAGGCAGCGGTACCGGCGGCTTTCGTTTCGAGCCGGAAGAAGACCGCACGCGCATCACCTGGTACATGGACTCCAGGCTGGAGGGGATGATAGACAAGTACATGGGGCTCATGATGGCCGGTGCCATGGAGAACACTTTTAACGAGGGCCTGGATGCCTTAGGCACGGTGGCTGAACAAATGCCACCGCCGGCCCGGACACCTGACCTGGTCATCGAGGAAACACGCGTGGCGCAACTCAGGTTTCTCGGCCTCCGGGATACCGTAGATACGACGGACCTGCCCGGCCAGCTCCAGGGTAACTTCAGCGCACTCAGGAAAGTGCTGGAAAGCCAGGGTCTGCAATCCGTTGGCGCCCCATTCGCCATTTATTACATCACTTCAGAAGAGGACGAAGCCGAGATGGTCGACAGCTGGATGCCTTCCATCAAGCCATGGCGGTTTGATGCCTGCATGGGCGTTGACGGGGAAGGCACGGCCGAAGGGCGCGTGATGCCCGGAATGCGCCCTGCCAGTGCCGCCGTCGTCGCGCATTATTTCGGGTCTTATGAAGGCCTTCATGCGGCGCATACTGCGTTGAACCAATATGTGGAAGAAAACGGCATGACCCTGAACGGGCCCCTATGGGAAGAGTATATCACGCGGCCGGACCACGAGCCGGATACTTCCAAATGGCAGACGGATGTTTACTATCCCATAAAGGAGAAGCAAGCGGAAGCCCAATAAAAAAGCCGTGCGTTGTGCACGGCTTCACTCCATTCGTTTGTTTTAAGTTTTCAGTCCTTTCGGCCGGTGCCCTGCCGCAGGTCGGCATGGAATGTTCGCTTCACCACCGCCTGTCCCGGCTTAGCGGTAAACATGGCCCCGTCGATCTTCCCCCCGGTAAAAATTCCCTTATAGGTGATGGTGCCTTCTGATTCCGAATAGGCCTCGGCAAAAAGGGAATAGGTGCCATCAGGCTTTTCAGTGATCTTGTAGCGCGTCGCATCAAAAGTGGAATTCTTGATGGCATTGCTGGTGAATGACGTTTCCTTGAAGGTGATCATGTCATGGCTGACATTTGACTGCTCATCGGTCAGCTCAAGTTTAAAGGTCTGTCCGTTCAGGCTGGCGGTATTATTATGGCCCTGCCCGAAAGCCAGTGTGGTAGCAAGGAACAGCACGCCCACCAGGGCGCTCATACCGTTGCGGATTGATTTTTTCATGGGATAAAATTTAGTTCGGCAATATATAGTAAGCAGCTAAAATAGCTCAATTTCCGCCCATTTTCAAGCCAGCGGGTAAAAAATTAACCGGAATGGTAGGAAACAACCGGTTCATCAACCATTTGTCGTATAGCGTCCATAATGGCCTGTGCGTCAAACCCACACTCCTGATATAGCTCCTTTTGCTGCCCGTGTTCGATAAACCGGTCAGGAATGCCCAGCCGGCGGACGGCTGAATTGTACTGGTGATCCGCCATGAATTCGACCACCGCACTTCCGAAGCCCCCATGCAGTGCATGGTCTTCCACCGTTACCACCTTCCGGAATTTCCGGAAGATCTCATCCAGCAGGTCGGCGTCCAGTGGTTTTACGAACCGCAGGTCGTAGTGCGCGGGGTAAATACCTTCAAGCGCCAGCTTTTCACAGGCTTCAACCGCGAAGTTGCCCGGATGGCCAATAGTCAGTACGGCGACCTCCTCCCCTTCTCGTATGACCCTGCCCCTGCCCACGGGAATCTCGTGCATCGGCTGTCGCCAGTCGACCATGACCCCCGCACCGCGTGGATAGCGGATCGTAAAGGGGCCGGTATTGCTCAGTTGTGCGCTATACATCAGGTTGCGCAGCTCTTCTTCGTTCATCGGGGCGCTGACGATCATGTTGGGCAGGCAGCGCATGTAAGCGTAGTCGAATACGCCATGATGCGTAGGACCGTCGGCGCCCGCCAGGCCCCCCCGGTCAAGGCAGAAGACCACATGCAGGTTTTGCAGTGCGACATCGTGCACTACCTGGTCGTATCCTCGCTGCATAAAGGATGAATAGATATTGCAGTACGGAATCATGCCCTGCGTGGCCAGGCCGGCGGAAAACGTGACAGCATGCTGCTCGGCTATACCCACGTCGAAGGCCCGGTCCGGCATTTCCTTCATCATGATGTTGAGTGAACAGCCTGATGGCATGGCAGGGGTGATTCCCACAATACGATCGTTCTGTTTGGCCAGTTCGACCATGGTATGCCCGAACACGTTCTGGTATTTCGGTGGTCTGGGTCCGGTGTCACCGGGTTTGTATATCTCCCCGGAGATCTTGTCAAACAGGCCCGGGGCATGCCACCTGGTCTGGTCCTGTTCAGCCTTGTCATATCCCTTGCCCTTGACCGTGATACAATGAAGGATCTTCGGCCCCGGGATCTTCTTCAGGTCGCTAAGCACCTGCACCAGGTGATTGACATCATGTCCGTCAATGGGTCCGAAATATCGGAATCGAAGCGACTCGAAAAGGTTGCTTTGCCTCAGCAACGCCGATTTCATCCCGATCTCGATCTTTTGTGCAACGGCCTGCGCGTTCGGCCCGAATTTCGAAATCTTCCCGAGCAGGTTCCAGACCTCATCCTTGACCTTGTTATACGTGCGTGAAGTCGTGATATCGGTAAGGTATTCCTTGAGTGCACCCACATTGGGATCTATGCTCATGCAATTGTCATTGAGCACCACCAGCAGGTTCGAGTTTTCCACGCCGCCATGGTTCATCGCCTCGAATGCCAGCCCGGCGGTCATGGCGCCATCACCGATCACAGCTACATGCTGTCGTTCGCTGCTGTTTCCTAGCCTGGATGCAACGGCCATGCCGAGCGCGGCAGAGATGGAAGTGGAAGAATGGCCCACCCCGAATGTGTCGTATTCGCTTTCGGACCGTTTCGGAAAACCGCTGATCCCCTTGTATATCCTGTTGGTGTGAAATACGCCGCGTCGCCCGGTCAGGATCTTATGTCCGTATGCCTGGTGTCCCACATCCCAAACCAGCTGGTCATCAGGCGTATTGAACGCATAATGAAGCGCCACTGTCATTTCCACCACACCCAGGCTGGCACCGAAATGCCCGCCATTCACGGAAACAACATCAATGATATACTCCCGTAACTCGCGGCAAACCTGCTTTAACTGGCTTTTATTCAGCTTGCGCAGGTCCGCGGGCTTGTCGATGCCCGATAAGAGCGGGCCGGCCTGGAATTCCATTGGACGGTGTTTCTACAAATTTACGGCTTTTCGCGTATTGTGCTACCAATTAATAATTTAGCAGCCCGGTACAAGGCACGTCAGCGGTTAAACGAATTATATTGCCCGATATTATCAGGCTATTCCGAAGACAATAACATGCAATATGCACACCAGTTTAACCTGCTGCGGGCCGGGGAGCAAATGAAATACAGGATGCAGCACACGCTGGCCTTCATAGGCCTGTTGCTTTGCGCGACCGTCAATGGCACGGCGCAGGACATCAGGTATGCGAAGGAAGTAATCGATACCATGACGGCTCCCGGCATGCACGGGCGCGGGTATGTGGAGCGCGGCGACTTGCGGGCGGCAGAATACCTGCGGAAAGAATTCCGGAAGCATCAGCTTCAGCCCGTGGGGGATCGTTATTTCCAGCCATTTTCGTTTTCCGTCAACACCTTTCCCGGCGATGTAGCCGTAAGCATTAACGGGAAGCCACTCACACCCGGAGTCGACTACCTGGTCGACCCTCATTCCGGAAAGAAAAAGGGGACTTATAATATTTTTCCCATCACCTCCGCCAATTATCGCGGATCATTGGATAAGCTTAAGAACAGCTTCCTCCTGATTGACAAGTCCAAATCCAGGAGCGAGGAAGAAAAGGCAGCGATGGATCTTTGGATCACCGATCCCCAGGGGGCTTCCGGGGTAATCCTGATCGAGGAGCATAAACTTACCTGGTCCGTTTCAAGGCAGCGATTCAAATACCCGGTCATCCGCATCCTGCGCGCATCCCTTCCTGCCGATGCCGCTGCCATTACCGTCCGGATCAGGAACAAGTACTGCAAGAAGTACAGAACACAGAATGTGATCGGCATGTTTAATGGAGCTTCACAACCGGATACTTTCATTGTTTTTTCGGCCCACTATGACCACCTGGGCCGCATGGGACGGGATACTTATTTCCCGGGCGCCAACGACAATGCAAGCGGTGTGAGCATGTTGCTAAATCTGGCGGCGCATTACAACCTGCACCGCCCGTATTATTCCACCCTGTTTATCGCCTTTGCGGGCGAGGAAGCGGGATTGATGGGCTCTGCGTATTATGTCAAGAACCCACTAATTCCGTTGCCGCAAATGAAATTCCTGGTGAACATGGACCTGCTTGGCACAGGGGATGACGGCCTAATGGTGGTCAATGGCGCGGTATACAAGAAGGCTTTCGCCAGGATGGATACCATCAACAGGAACAAGGGCTATGTGAAGTCCCTGCAGAAGCGCGGTCGCGCGCGCAACAGTGACCATTTCTGGTTCAGCGAAAATGGCGTACCTGCCTTTTTTATCTACACGTTAGGGGGCGTTGCACACTACCACGATATAAAGGACGTGGCCGCTACTTTGCCCCTGACGGATTATGATGATGTATTCCGGCTTGTGCGGGATTTCGCTGACGGGCTGTCCGGACATGAATAGCACCGGACCACCGTAATTACCCTGATGTTTTGAACCACCTTGCCCACCTGTTCCTTTCCGGCGACGATGCAGAGGTCATGGCAGGCAATTTCATGGGCGACCACGTGAAGGGGCGCGACTTTACCGCGTACCCCGAGCGGGTAGCCATGGGGATCAGGTTGCACCGGCAGATTGACACCTATACAGACCAGCATGCCATTGTGTTGCTGTCCAAGGAAAGGTTACGGCCTGTCTTTCGCAAATATGCACCAGTGGTGGCCGATATGTATTACGATCATTTGCTTGCCAGTCAATGGCATCGGTTTGCGGATGAACCGCTTCCTGCATTTGCGCAGCGCATGTACGAAGTGCTCTCCGGCTATACGGGCATAATGCCCGAGCGCACCAACAGGTTCCTCGGCTACATGACCCGGTACGACTGGCTGACCGGATACGGAACCATCGAGGGATTGCATGAGGTCTTCGTAGGCATGGCCAACCGGACACGGTTCCGGTCACATATGGAACTGGCCGCTGAATTCCTGGAAAAACACTACGATGCCTTTAACAGGGAGTTTGATTTGTTTTTTCCGGACCTCAGCATTTACGTGGAAAAAGAGCTGTCCGCCTTACGCTGATCCTGTTCAGCCAAGCTTGGCCTTCAGGTATTCACGGTTCATCCGTGCGATATGCTCCACTGAAATCTCCTTGGGGCATTCCGCTTCGCACGCGTAGGTGTTGGTGCAGTTTCCAAAACCCTCATCGTCCATCTGCGCCACCATCCGTTCCGCGCGCGATTTAGCCTCCACCTTCCCCTGGGGTAGCAGGGCCAGTTGGGATACCTTGGCAGCGACGAAAAGCATGGCGCTGGCATTTTTGCAGGCCGCCACACATGCCCCGCAGCCTATGCAGGCAGCTGCCCCGAAAGCCTCATCTGCATCCGGCTTCGGTACCAGGAGGGTGTTCGCATCCTGCGCATTCCCGGTATTAACGGAGACGAATCCACCTGTCGACATAATACGGTCGAATCCGGTCCGGTCCACGATCAGGTCTTTAAGAACGGGAAACGCGGCTGCACGCCACGGCTCCACGACAATGGTATCACCGTCATTGAATGACCGCATGTGCAGCTGGCACGTGGTCACTCCACGAAGGGGTCCATGAGGCTGCCCGTTTATCACCATGCTGCACATGCCGCAAATGCCTTCCCGGCAGTCGTGGTCGAATGCCACCGGATCCTCTCCTTTCCTGACCAGCTGTTCGTTCAGTACGTCAAACATTTCCAAAAAGGACATGTCAGGCGAGACGTCGGAAAGAGAATACATTTTAAATTCACCCGGGGAGGTGTTGCTTTTCTGGCGCCAGACTTTTATCGTAATGTTCATATGGATGTAGACTACTTATAACTCCGCTGCGCAATCTTAATATTATCAAACTTCAGGTCTTCCCTGTGCAGGTCCCAGTTCTTCCCGTTCATTCCCCACGCAGCCACGTAAGCGAACTGCTCATCGTTGCGCAGGGCTTCCCCCTCCTCCGTCTGGAACTCTTCTCGAAAATGGCCGCCGCAACTTTCATCACGATGCAGGGCGTCATGACACATGAGTTCACCTAATTCGAGAAAATCGGCCACACGCGCGGCCTTTTCAAGTTCCGGATTCAGTTCATGCTGTGTACCGGGGATGCGCAAGTCCTTCCAGAATTCCTCGCGCAGCGACTGGATCTCTCCGATAGCGCTGCCGAGCCCTTCCCTGTTGCGCGCCATGCCGCACTTGTCCCACATGATCTTACCCAGCCGTTTATGAAAGTGATCCACCGTTTGGTTTCCACCAATGCCGGTAAGCCTGTCGAGCCCATCCCGCACATTATTTTCAGCATCCGCGAAAGCCTGTTCCCCGGTGGAAATGGATGGCGTCCGGATTTCGCCAGACAGGTAATTTCCGATCGTGTACGGGATCACGAAATAGCCATCGGCGAGACCCTGCATCAAGGCGGACGCACCCAGGCGGTTGGCTCCATGATCCGAGAAATTCGCTTCCCCGAGCGCATACAGCCCCGGCACGTTGGTCATCAGGTTGTAATCGACCCACAGCCCGCCCATGGTATAATGGACGGCAGGGTATATGCGCATGGGCACCTCGTAGGGATCCTCTCCGGTGATCTGCTTATACATATCGAAAAGGTTGCCGTACTTCTCGGCCACGACCGCTTTACCCATGCGCATGATCTCCTCTTCCGATGGGTCGCGCAGGCCCTGCTTGTTGGCTTCCACGGTGCCGTATCTTTTCATGTTAAAGGTGAAGTCGAGGTATACGGCCATCCTGCTGGCCCCCACCCCATACCCGGCATCGCAACGCTCCTTGGCGGCTCTGCTGGCCACGTCACGCGGAACAAGGTTTCCGAATGCGGGATACCTGCGTTCGAGGTAGTAGTCGCGCTCTTCTTCCGGGATCTCGCCCGGTTTCCGGTTGTCGTCTTTCTTTTTCGGCACCCAGATTCTGCCATCGTTGCGGAGCGATTCACTCATCAGCGTAAGCTTGCTCTGGTGGTCGCCCGAAACGGGGATGCATGTGGGATGAATTTGCGTATAACAAGGATTGGCGAACCAGGCCCCGCGCTTATGCGCTTTCCAGGCAGCGGTTACATTGCTGCCCATGGCGTTGGTAGAGAGGTAGAATACATTGCCATACCCGCCGGTACACAACAATACGGCATGGCCGAAGTGACGTTCCAGCTTGCCGGTAATAAGGTCACGTGCAATGATGCCGCGACATTTGCCGTCAATCATTACGATATCCAGCATTTCGTGACGTGAATACATCTGCACCGAACCCGTGCCGACCTGCCTTTGCAGCGCAGAATACGCTCCCAGCAGCAGCTGCTGCCCGGTCTGGCCGGCCGCATAAAAGGTCCGCTGTACCTGTGTACCGCCAAAAGAACGGTTACTCAGGTAGCCACCATATTCACGGGCAAACGGTACGCCCTGTGCCACGCACTGGTCAATGATGTTGGCGCTCACTTCCGCAAGCCTGTACACATTTGCTTCCCTTGCGCGGTAGTCCCCGCCCTTGATGGTATCATAAAAAAGGCGGTATACCGAGTCGCCGTCGTTCTGGTAGTTTTTTGCTGCATTGATGCCACCCTGTGCAGCAATGGAGTGTGCACGCCGGGCCGAATCCTGGAAGCAAAAGCACTTTACCCTGTAACCCAGCTCCGCAAGGGATGCCGCGGCAGAGGCACCGGCCAGGCCGGCCCCCACCACCACGATTTCAAGGTTGCGTTTGTTCGATGGATTGACCAGTGGTGTGCGCGACCTGTAAGAGGCCCACTTGTGTTCCAGCGGTCCATCCGGTATCTTGGCGTTTAACATGCTGTCGTAATGCGGTTGCTTGAATATGTTGACAGGTTTGCGATATCAGTTTACCAGCAGTCCTTCCGCCGGCTTGTTATTATTCGATCATTCCGAAATAGAACGCCGCGGGCATTAGGGCGAATACCAGCGGAATGATTACGGAGAAGGCGATCCCGACGTTTTTGATTACCGGGGTATAGGTTTTATGATTAATGCCCAGCGACTGGAACGCGGACTGGAACCCGTGCAGGAGATGGTATGCAAGGGAAATCATTCCAAGGATGTATACGACCACTACCCATCCAGAAGCGAATACGGATTTCATTTCCGCAAACAGGTTGTCATGCGGCACCCCGTCTATAATCATGGCTGGCACGTGCAAGCCGGTGAAACGCGACTCCACCCAGAAGTGACGAAGGTGCAGGATGAGAAAGATCAGGATCAGCGTTCCCAGCAGGCCCATCCACCTCGAATACCACGCGCTGCCGGACCCCGTATTGGGTGCAGCATATTTCACAGGACGCGCTTTCTGGTTCGCACCTGTTAGTACAAGGGCCTGCACGATATGCCAGATGATGCCGAGGAAAAGCACCACTTCCATGGTCCGGATCAGGATGTTGGTACTCATGAAATGCGCGGCACGGTTAAATGTTTCCCCGCCGTCGTTAACGAAGATCAGCGCATTTATGGCGCAATGCACCACGAGGAATGAAACCAGGAACAAACCGGTTATGCCCATGGCAAACTTCTTGCCTACGGACGAATTGAACAGACTGGAAAGGGAGGACATTGATGATAGGGAAATCCGAGTGGAGCAAATTTATACTAATTGCCCGATTCACGCCTGTTCCGGGGCGGATTTTTGACATGCAGTTCCCGGTGAATAGGCCCGTAACGCTTACCTTTGGGAGATAAACGAAGACGACCATGAAATATACTCCTTCCGTAAAGGAACTGTTCATCGAAAACAGGAAGCGGTACACTTCCAGGCTCAAGCCGCGGTCCGTGGCAATTTTTCATGCAAACGATGAAATGCCGCGCAACGGGGACCAGACTTTCAGGTTCCGGCAAAACTCAGATCTGTTCTGGCTGACCGGTATCGACCAGGAGCAGACCATCCTGGTCCTGTTTCCCGATGCCCCGCTGCCTGAGCACCGGGAAATACTGCTGCTACGGGAAACGAGCGAGAAGATAGCGATCTGGGAAGGCCATAAGTATACGGTGGAAGAAGCACGGGCACAATCCGGCATCCGTACGGTCATGTGGCTCGACGAATTTGAAAACATTGCGCCCGGACTGATGAATCATTGCGATCACGTCTACCTGAACCTGAATGAAAACGATCGCTGTGCATGGAAGGTGCCTTATCGCGATCTTAGATTCGCCAACGAATGGAAAGCCAGGTATCCCCTTCACCAGTATGAGCGCAGCGGACCTGTGATGGCCGCCCTCCGTTCCGTCAAGTCGGAGGCCGAGATCAAGCTGATGCAGGAAGCCTGTGACATCACAGACAAGGCGTTCCGTCGTGTATTGCAGTTTGTCACGCCCGGCGTAACCGAATATGAGATCGAGGCAGAAGTGATTCATGAGTTTATTAGAAACCGCGGCACCGGACACGCGTACGAACCTATCATCGCGAGCGGTGCCAATGCCTGCGTGCTGCACTATAACGATAACAACCAAGAATGCAGGGATGGGGATGTGATCCTGATGGACTTCGGATGCGATTATGCCAACTACGCCGCGGACCTGACCAGGAGCATTCCGGTCAACGGGAAGTTCACCCCACGGCAAAAGGACGTTTATAACGCCGTATTGCGGGTGATGCGTGCCGCATCCAAAATGCTTGTTCCGGGAAATACCATCGAGAAATATCATGCAGACGTGGGCCACCTCATGGAGGAGGAACTGCTTGGCCTTGGCCTGCTGAAACAGGACGACATCAGGAACCAGAACCCTGGCTGGCCGTCATACAAAAAGTATTTTATGCATGGGACGTCTCATTTCCTGGGCCTTGACGTGCATGACATTGGTAATAAATATGAGCCCATGCAGGCCGGAATGGTGTTTACGTGTGAACCGGGGATCTATATCCCCGGGGAAAACCTTGGCATACGGATCGAAAATGATATCCTGATAACCGAAAACGGCCAGCATGACCTTATGGCCAGCATTCCGATTGAAGCCGATGAGATCGAAGAGATCATGCAGAAGAACAAGGAGCTGGCCTAGCGAATGACCAGGGCCGCCATTGCCTCCCTGGCGGCACACAGGTAAGGTGCGCGGCTGCGCGGCAAAATCATTTATGGAACAGGATGTCAGGAGCCGTGACCGTTCATCGGTAAACCGGGACCGACAGCATACAGCCCAGTCTAATTTTCTTTATCGCCGGAAAGAAATTTAAGATTTCGTTTCAGGCCGTGAAAACCGGTGCGCTGCAAGGGAGAGTCACGGAACACCTTTTCGAATACGTCTTCCGTCATTTCATGCCATTCATTTTTTGTCATGTCCAGCAATGCCTCATTGGCCTCCAGCCCTTCGTTGGCATGGGGCTTTGAAAACCTGTTCCACGGGCATACCTCCTGGCAGATATCACACCCGAATGCCCAGTTATCGAAACGACCCCGCATGTCGCCAGGCAGCGCGTCTTTCAGTTCTATGGTGAAATAGGAAATACACTTGCTGCCGTCGACCTCGTAGGGCTGTATGGCCTGGGTGGGACAGGCATCAATGCATGCGGTGCAGGAGCCGCAATAATCTCGCATGGGCCCGTCGGCCGGTAACTCGGTATCGATGATCAGTTCGGCAAGAAAAAAATAACTTCCGGTCTTCGGATTGATCAGGTTGGTATTCTTGCCCATCCACCCCAGGCCACTGCGGGCAGCCCAGGCCCGTTCGAGCACAGGTGCTGAATCCACGAATACCCTTCCTTCAACGGATCCTGCATGCTTACGCAAGTATTCCAGCAGGGCCCTGAGCTTTTCCCTGATCACCCCGTGGTAGTCCTTGCCATAAGCATAGCGTGAGATCCTGGGTGCGTCAGGATCCTTCTGGGATTTGCCCGGGTAGTAGTTCATCATAAGGGATATCACGGAACGTGCACCGGGCACCAGCTTGCGGGGGTCCAGCCGCTTGTCGTAGTGATTGGCCATATATGCCATATGGCCGTGCATGCCCTGGGCGAGCCAGCGCTCGAGCCGTGACGCCTCTTCCTCCAGGAACCGGGCTTTGGAAATTCCGCAAAAATCGAATCCGAGGCGCGTCGCTTCCCGCTTGAGGAGCGAGGCAATTTGAAGTGGCATCACAGCGCAGGATAACAGGTTCAGGCGTCAAAAAGATTGCGGGAGCCCTGCTGTTTTTCAGGACTCCTGCCCAGGTGGGCATACGCTTTTGGGGTAACCTCCCGCCCGCGGGGCGTACGCATCAGGAACCCTTCCATAATCAGGAATGGCTCGTACACCTCTTCGATCGTTCCGGGTTCCTCCCCTACCGCGGTCGCAATGGTATTAAGCCCAACAGGCCCGCCCTTGAACTTGTCGATAATAGTGGTCAGGATGCGGTTGTCCATGTCATCGAGGCCGTGGGTGTCTACATTGAGTTCCCGGAGTCCGTACCTGGCAATCTTCATGTCGATCCGGCCATCGCCTTTAATCTGTGCGAAGTCACGCATACGCCTAAGCAGTGCGTTGGCAATCCTTGGGGTGCCCCGGCTGCGCCGGGCAATCTCTTCTGCCGCCTCGCCGGAGATCCCGATTTCGAGGATCTTGCATGACCGGCTGACGATGCCGGTAAGCATGGATGCCGGGTAGTACTCCAGTCGGGAAGTGATGCCGAACCGGGCCCTGAGCGGCGCGGTCAGCAGGCCTGAACGCGTGGTGGCGCCGATGAGCGTAAACGGATTTATCTTGAGCTGGACTGACCGTGCATTGGGCCCACTGTCAATCATGATATCAATGCGGTAGTCCTCCATGGCGGAATAAAGGTATTCCTCGATTACCGGGTTGAGCCGGTGTATCTCATCAATGAATAAAACGGCATTCGGTTCCAGGCCGGTGAGCAGGCCCGCCAGGTCGCCGGGCTTGTCCAGTACCGGACCGGACGAAGTCTTCATGGGCGCCTCCAGTGCATGTGAAATGATATGGGCGAGGGTGGTCTTGCCAAGGCCGGGCGGGCCGTGCAACAGGACATGGTCAAGCGCTTCATTACGCTTGCGGGCAGCCTCCACAAAAACACGCAGGTTGGATACCACCTTTGGCTGCCCCTCGAATTCCTGGAATGCCAGGGGGCGCAGTGTCTGCTCCGCTTCCCGGTCGGCGGCGGATAAATGATCAGGAGTGGGATCCAGGTATTCTTTCAAGGGTGGAATGGAAAGAGCTGCTAAAATAAGGGATTCCGCCGCGGCAGCCCGGCCTGCCTGCGATACAGGGTTTTTACGTACTTTTGATTTGGCCTGGCGGCGGCAGCCTGAAGGAAAGAACGGTTACGACCCTTGCGATTGCTTATACTTGCCGCCCGGATACAAAAAGATTCCGGTACTAAATAATGAAGCGGACCGCCCTGGCGGGTGGGGGCAGTTGAAACCTATTCAGAAAAGATAATTTATGAAGCCAACAATACAACACATGCATAGCGTAAAATCCGGCTTGAAAGGCCTGTTCCTCGGCATTGTCCTATTGGCAGCGTTTTCCAGCCCTGCCACCGCCCAGTTCAATTGCCTGCCCAGCGGCATCACGTTTGACCAGCAGTCACAGATCGACTCATTCCCGATAAACTACCCTACCTGCCTGAACATCACCGGGCATTTGCTCATCTTTCCCGCCACGCCAGGTGCCATTACCGACCTGACGCCCCTGTCGCAGCTGGAATCCGTGGGAACCCAGCTATGGATCAATGACAACTCGGGTCTGCCCTCCTTTGCCGGGCTCGAAAACGTCACCACTGTCGGAAGTCACCTGCGCATACGGTACAATTCGAACATCACTGATCTGACGGGCCTGAACGGCATTACGAGCGTGGGTGGCGAACTGGACATCAGCGACAACCTTTTTTCCACCCTCGACGGACTGGATTCCCTGGAAACTGTCGGAAGCAATTTCACACTGGCCAATAATTCGTTGCTCACCAGTGTGCAGGGGCTTGGCAAACTCAGTTCACTCGGTGGTTACATGGCCATCACGAATGACACCCTGCTCACCACCCTGTCAGGCTTGGACAACATCGACCATACCACGATCACGCAGCTGCAGATTGCCAACTGCAAGTTTTTAACCATGTGCGTAATCCAGAGCATCTGTGATTTTCTTGCCGTACCGACCAATTTCGCATCCATTGGCGGAAACGGGTTCGGCTGCCTGACCAGACCGCAGATCGAGAACGGATGCCAGTCCCTCAGCACAGCCGAGCCTGGCCGGGATGCCATCAGCATCTACCCGAATCCGGTTACCGACTTCGCGGCGGTTTCCGGCCTGGAGCAGCAGCAATCCGTGATCAGGATAACCGATTACCAGGGCAGGCTCGTGATGGAAAAAGAATCCCGGAACGGGCTGCTTGACCTCAGGCACCTGCCTAAGGGGATCTACCTGCTTACCGTTGAGATGGGCGACACTTTTATAGTGGAGAAGCTGCTCAAGCACTGAACGGTTACCACGGTGGCCACCGGATTCGCAATGTGCACTGTATGAGGTCGTTGTGAATTTCGGGAGGATTATTTTTCCACTATCTTTTTGTTACATTTGTTCCCTATACCATTGATAGGGAGCATTATGGCTGACCAGGAACACACGGATCACCCGGAACGGGAAGAGCATTTTTCCAAAGCGGTACGTGCAGGTAAGCGGACTTATTTTTTCGACGTGAAGTCCACCAGATCGAATGACCTTTACCTGACCATTACCGAAAGCAAAAGACGATTTACCAAGGAAGGCGAAAAGCCTTTCTATGAAAAGCACAAAATATTCCTGTACCGGGAGGATTTTGATAAGTTCCTGGACGGCTTCAAGGAAGCCGTGGGCTACATTGGTGAAAATGCGAAGCCTCTTGAACAACCCGGCGGGGACTCCGTGAAAAGCCGGTTCGCAGATGTGGAGTATGATGATCTTGGAGACACGCCTTCGGAAACCAAGGACCCCAAAACCGGTGATGCCGACGCCGGAGATTCGAAATGAATGCCCTATATCGGTGATATACAGGCTTAAATTAGGCCTGCCGTTCGAAATTTAGCGCCCGGCCACTGAATTGAATTCATATATTTTTTTACCTTCACCCCTTCAAGGCCCCTTTTAATGATCCCGGAAAAAAACTACAGCCTGCTGGAATCCGTGAGGGAGATTTCCCACCTGCTCCATAAGCTGAACCTGCTTGCCTGCGACATTGCGGAGTTACCGGATGAATCCGCAGTCACATGGGATCCCGGGTGCAGCTGCAGAATTCCTGATGCCGCTGATTTGGCCATTCGGCCGTTCCAGCTGAACTGATCCGGCCCCGGGTTTATTTACGCAACATCAGCTTGTTTATTGGTGCACATTTTTACACATTTGTGTAAGTCCGCTTTGACGGTAATACAATCATTCGGCAACAATTAAAACCAATCATAATGGCTACCACTGAAACTGCAGAAAAGAAAGACACCAGGGAAAACAAGGAAAAACTAAAAGTATTGCAGCTGGCAATAGACCGGCTGGAGAAGCAATACGGCAAGGGCACCATCATGCGCCTGGGAGATGATGTGACGGAACCCATGGACAGCATTCCCACCGGATCCATTTCACTGGATATGGCATTGGGTATCGGCGGATTTCCGCGCGGACGTGTGATCGAGATCTACGGACCCGAGTCGTCCGGTAAGACCACGTTGGCGATCCATGCCATTGCCAACGTGCAGCGCGCCGGGGGCATTGCGGCATTCATCGATGCAGAGCATGCTTTTGACAGGCACTATGCGCAAAAGCTCGGCGTTGATCTCGAGGACCTGCTGATCTCACAGCCGGATAACGGGGAGCAGGCGCTTGAAATCACGGATAACCTCATCCGGTCCGGTGCCATTGACATGATCGTTATTGATTCGGTAGCGGCACTGACGCCGAAAGCCGAGATTGAAGGGGAAATGGGCGAAAGCAAGGTAGGGCTGCAAGCCAGGCTTATGTCGCAGGCCCTTCGGAAACTTACGGCCAACATCAACAGGACGGGTTGCAGCTGCATGTTCATCAACCAGCTTCGTGAGAAGATCGGGGTGATGTTCGGAAACCCTGAAACCACCACCGGCGGGAACGCACTCAAATTCTATTCATCCGTGAGGCTTGACATCCGGCGCATCGGGCAGATCAAGGAGGGAGACCAGGTTGTGGGCAACCGCACAAGGGTCAAGGTGGTCAAGAATAAGGTTGCGCCGCCGTTCAAGCTCGCCGAATTCGACATCATGTACGGTCAAGGGATAAGCAAAGCCGGTGAGATTGTCGATCTGGGCGTGCACACCAATGTGATCAAGAAAAGCGGTTCATGGTTCAGTTACGGAAGTACCAAGCTGGGCCAGGGCCGGGATTCGGTAAAGCAGCTGCTGGCGGATAATCCCGAGTTGTTCGAAGAGCTCGAACAGAAGATCAAAGAGGCGCTTAGCGTCTGATGGCATCCGTGCCCTTCCAGAGTCCATACCCTCCTGCCGCAGCATTCCGCCCGTTTTGGTTTTTTGCTGTTTTCTGCACCGCGGTTACCATGGCAGCCTGCACGCCGGGAACTGATTCAGGAGAAAGGGGCCTTCCCGGCGATAGCGTAGCCACGCTGGATGACCTGACCACACGCATCGAAAATGACCCTGCCAATGCCGTGCTCCGGCATGAACGTGCAAAGATCCTGATCGGCCGGCAGGAATACCAGCGGGCCCTGGACGATATGGTTTCAGCGGTGAAGCTGGACAGCACCCGGCCGGGCTTTTACCTGACGCTATCGGATATCTTCTTTGCCACCAACCGGATGTATGATGCGCGACAAGCATTGGAGCAATGCCTTATTTACGATGAGGATAACCGCGAGGCACGAAGCAAGCTGGCGGAGATCTATTTCATTGTCCGGAAATACCAGCTGGCCATGGACCAGGCCGTGTACCTGCTCGAAAAAGACCCATCCGATACCCGTGCCCTGTTCATGCAGGGTATGATCCTGAAGGAAACAGGAGATACCGCTTCAGCCATTAACCGATTCCAGCGTTCGATTGAGCAGGACGAGGGATTCTATGATGCCTATATGCAACTTGGCGTGTTATTTACGGCCGCGGACAACCCTGTCTGCGTGGAGTACTTTACCGGTGCACTCGGCATACGCCCCGAAAGCCTGGAGGCCCTGTACGGAAGGGCGCTCTGGTATCAGGAGCATGATGAACTAGACCTGGCCATGCAGGATTATACCAGCATTGTCCAGCTGAATCCATCGCACCGGCATGCGCATTTCAACATGGGGTACCTTCACTATTCATATCTCAAGGTATACGACCAGGCGGTGAAACACTATACCGATGCCATTGCTGCGGACTCCAGTTATGCAGAAGCTTTCTATAACCGTGGTCTTTGCCATGAAGCGCTTGGCAATCCGTCTTCCGCGGCATCGGATTACACCCGCGCTATGACCCTCCGGCCCGGATATGAGCTCGCTCAACAGGGGCTGGCAAGGGTGCAGTGAGGTACGACCTGGCGGGGCGGCACCTGCCGCAATCATAGTTATCCATAAGCGTCCGCTTTCAGAGGGATTCGAAAAGGGAACCGAAAAGGCTGTTCAGCGATTTCTCCGCCGTGCGTGCGGATTCAAGGATCATCTCGAGACTTGTTTCCCCGAGGTTGTCAGGATCGCATTCGTCCGTGAGCACCGATACCGCCGCGCATGGAAGCCCCATGTGCCTCGCGGCGATAACTTCGGGAATAGTACTCATGCCCACCGCGTCAGCACCAATAGTTTTAAGAAACCGGTATTCGGCTCGCGTTTCCAGATTCGGACCCGGAACGGCGGCATAGACCCCCTTGTGTAAGGTGATGTGCTGTTCTTTGGCTATTTGCATGAGCCGGGTACACAGACCGGCATCGTATGGTGCGCTCATATCAGGGAAGCGTATGCCTATGCGTTCGTCGTTACGTCCTGTAAGCGGATTGGCCGGAAGCAGGTTAATATGGTCGTCCAGCAGCATCAGGCTCCCCTTCCGGTACGCGGGGTTGAGGGCCCCGGCGGCATTGCTGACCAGCAGCCGCCTGATCCCGAGGAATTTCATCACCCGTACCGGAAATACGATAAGCGGCATCGGGTATCCCTCGTAATGGTGAAAGCGCCCCAGCATGGCTACAGTCCGGTGGCCCCCGATGGTGCCGTATGCCAGTTTCCCAAGGTGCGATTCAACCGTGGACACGGGGAAATGCGGGATGTCCTGGTAGTAAATCTCCGTTTGAATATCCATAGCGGAGGCAAGGCCTGCGAGGCCGGTGCCCACGATCAGCCCTGTTTCGGGGCCCTCGAATCCTTTCGACTGGAGAAAAGCGACAGCCTCCTGGATGGCGTCGTATCCTGCGTTGTGCATGCAGTAAAAATAGGACAATCCTGCCAGCCATATCACTGGGATTGTCCGCTAATTGTTAATTTCGCGCGAGCTATGACACAGGAACAACTGAAAGACTTGAGAGCGCGAACCCAAGCGCTGAGGAGGCATCTTTGACATCGATGCCAAGCTATTAAAGATCGAAGAAGAGGAACAGCTTACCCATGCCCCCGACTTTTGGAGTGACCCCGGACGGGCAGAGGGAATTCTGAAATCCATCAAGCAAATTAAAACCTGGACAGAATCATTCCAGGGACTCAAGGCATGTGTGGATGACCTGGAGGTGCTGAATGAATTCCTCGGGACAGGCGATGCTACCGAAGAAGAGGTGGAAACCCAGTTCCGTAAGGCCATAGCCACGCTTGAGGAGCTCGAATTCAAGAACATGCTGAGCGGCGAGGAGGATCGCCTCAATGCCGTGCTCACCATCAACAGCGGTGCCGGGGGTACGGAAAGCTGCGACTGGGCGGAAATGCTCATGCGCATGTACATCCGATGGAGCGAACTCAGGGGCTATAAGGTTACAGAGGTTGACCGCCAGGCCGGCGATGTGGCGGGCATTAAATCGGTCACCCTGGAGGTCTCGGGCGATTTTGCATATGGATACCTGAAAAGCGAAAACGGCGTTCATCGACTGGTGCGTATCTCGCCCTTCGATTCAAATGCCAAACGACATACTTCCTTTGCATCCGTATTTGCATATCCTGAAATTGATGATACCATCGAAATCGATGTGCCGGAGGCTGATGTGGAAATTCAAACTTCGCGTTCAGGCGGGGCGGGCGGTCAGAACGTAAACAAGGTTGAAACCAAGGTACAGCTGAAGCATATTCCCACGGGCATTGTGGTGACCTGCCAGGTTGATCGTTCGCAACATGCAAACCGCGACCGCGCCATGAAAATGCTTAAATCGCAGCTCTATGAACTGGAGCTGCGCAAACGTAATGAAGCAAAGGCGGCCACGGAAGCCTCCAAGAAAAAAATTGAGTGGGGCTCACAAATCAGGAGTTATGTCTTCCAGCCCTACCGGATGGTCAAGGACCTGCGTACCGGGCATGAAACAAGCGACGTGCAGGGCGTCATGGACGGAGACCTGGACGAATTCATGAAGGCCTTCCTGATGAGTTCCGATGTAAATGCATAAACCATGATAAAGATATACTTCAAGAACACCTGCGCTACCTGCCGGACGGCATATGGCCTGATCAGGGATAATACCGATGAAGAAATTCGGAAAGTAGAATATATGACGGAGCGTCCTTCAGCCGCTGAAATACGGGGGCTGCTGAAAATGCTCGGCATTGATGCAGAGTCACTCGTAAGAAAAAAGGAAAAGCTTTACAAGGAAAAGTTCAAAGACAGAAAGCTGACCAATAAGCAATGGATCGACACGCTTGCCCGCCACCCTGAGCTGATCGAAAGGCCCATCGTGGTTATGGGGAAAAAGGCCATTATCGGCAGGCCTGCAGCGACGGTGGTGGATTTTGTCAGACCCGGCAAAACGACAGGAACGCGGTAAGGAATTAAAGGATCAACTATGAAATATCGTACGGAAAAGGATACCATGGGAACCGTTCAGGTGCCCGCAAACGCATACTGGGGCGCACAGACCCAACGCTCGATCGAGAATTTCAATATTGCCCGCGATACCGGCCGAATGCCGGCAGAGGTCATCCGGGCCTTTGCAATACTTAAAAAGGCTGCCGCCATGGTGAACCTGGATGCGGGGGTCCTGCCGGCGGATAAATGTGAGCTGATTGGAAAGGTGTGTGACGAAATCATGGAAGGGAAACTCGATGACCAGTTCCCGCTGGTGGTTTGGCAGACGGGCAGCGGGACACAGTCCAACATGAATGTCAACGAAGTGGTAGCCTACCGCGCCCATGAGCTGGCCGGCGGCAGCCTGGAGGACGAAAAGAAGAAACTACTTCCTAATGACGATGTGAATAAATCGCAGTCGTCAAACGACACCTTTCCCACAGCCATGCACATTGCCGCTTACAGGATGCTGCAGGAAGTAACCTTGCCGGGTATCAGGAAGCTGCGCGATACCCTGGCGCAAAAAGCGGAAGCATACCGGAAGGTGGTGAAGATCGGGAGGACACACCTGATGGATGCCACACCCCTTACATTAGGCCAGGAGATTTCAGGGTATGTCAGCCAGCTGGACCACGGAATCCTGGCCATCGAAAATACCCTGCCGCACCTGGCCGAGCTGGCGCTCGGCGGCACGGCGGTGGGAACCGGGATCAATACCCCGCCCGGATACGCCGTAAAGGTAGCCGCAAGGATCGCGGAAATCACAGGTCTTCCGTTTGTTACCGCACCGAATAAGTTCGAAGCGCTCGCGGCGCATGATGCCATTGTGGAATCTCATGGGGCACTCAAAACGGCGGCCTGTTCGCTGATGAAAATCGCGAATGACATCCGCATGCTGGCCAGTGGTCCGCGCTGTGGCATCGGGGAGATTGCCATTCCGGCGAATGAACCGGGCTCGTCCATCATGCCGGGGAAAGTTAACCCCACCCAGTGTGAAGCCCTGACCATGGTGGCTGCCCAGGTACTGGGGAATGATGTGGCGATAAACGTGGGTGGCGCCATGGGGCACTTCGAACTGAATGTTTTCAAACCTGTGATGATCGACAACTTCCTGCAGTCGGCACGCCTGATAGGGGACGCCTGTGTTTCGTTCAACGACAGGTGTGCCACCGGAATCGAGCCCGTACCGGAACAAATAAAAAACCACCTGAATAACTCCCTGATGCTGATCACGGCCCTCAATACCAGAATTGGATATTACAAGGCCGCGGAAATAGCGCAAGCCGCTCACCAGAAAGGCCTCACCTTGCGGGAAGCGGCACTTGAACTCGGGCATGTGACGGCCGAACAGTTTGATGAATGGGTCCGCCCCGAAAATATGGTCGGAGACGCCTGACACAAATCCAAATACACGGAATCGTTGAGCACTACCATTATTCGTAATGCAACCCTTGTCAACGAGGGAAAGGTATACCCGTCGGATGTGCTTATCCGGGACGGGAGGATCGGGAAGGTCGGAACAGGATTCGGGGTAAAGGGAAACCATGCGGAAATAGATGCCGGTGGATTGCACCTGTTGCCGGGCCTGATAGATGACCAGGTACATTTCCGTGAACCCGGCCTGACACATAAGGCTACGGTTTACACCGAATCCAGGGCGGCCGTGGCAGGGGGCATCACCTCGTTCATGGAGATGCCCAATACGGTTCCGCCCACGCTGACACAGGAGCTACTGGCGGAGAAGTATAAAATCGGTGCACGCGATTCACTTGCCAACTATTCATTTTATATGGGCGTATCGTCCACCAATATCGATGAAGTCCTCCGGACCGATCCGCAGACTGTTTGCGGCGTAAAGGTGTTCATGGGATCTTCCACCGGGGAGATGCTGGTGGACGATGAGCAGTCCCTGGAGCGCCTGTTTGCAGGTGCACCTTTACTGATTGCCGCACATTGTGAAGATGAAACCACCATCCGGACCAACCTGGCCAGGTACAGGCGTAAATTCGGTGATGACATACCCATGCACCTGCATCCTGCCATTCGCAGCGACGAGGCCTGTTTCCTTTCGAGCACTCAGGCCATATACCTGGCGCGCACACATGGTGCCAGGCTGCACATATTGCACATATCAACTGCCCGTGAGATACCGCTGTTCGATGAAGCATTACCCCTGGAGCAGAAAAGAATCACCGCGGAAGCCTGTGTTCATCATTTGTGGTTTTCGGATGAGGATTACGACCGGCTGGGTGCCCGGATTAAATGGAATCCTGCCGTAAAGACGCCGCACGACCGTGACGCCGTCCTGCGCGGTTTGCTCGATGGCCACATTGACGTACTGGCCACGGACCATGCCCCTCACACCGCGGCGGAGAAGGCAATGCCATACGTGAACTGCCCTTCCGGTGGACCGCTGGTGCAGCATGCCCTCGTTGCCCTGCTGGAATTGCATCACCAGGGGAAAATGCCACTCGAAAAGCTGGTCGAAAAAGCATGCCACCACCCGGCCCTGTGCTTCAGGGTCAGGGACCGGGGATTCATCCGGGAAGGCTATGCCGCCGATCTCGTGCTGGTGAACCTGGACAGCCCCTGGACCGTGGATCCGTCAACC
>JAHEKC010000107.1 GCA_024638565.1 Bacteroidota bacterium | reverse complement strand
CGGAAAGGTAGCCGCCTACCTTTCTTTGTCCGGTGCCGGGCGGCCCGCGCAGTATGGCATCGTGTGCCTTTTGTTACTGGCTACCATACCATTGGTAAACTTCCTGGTTGAATGGAATGGCGGGTTGACGCTGCCCGGGTCACTGGCCCCGGTGGAAGATTGGATGCGCAGTGCAGAACGGGATGCGGGACAGCTTACCCAGGCCTTCCTGGCCGCTGATGGCATGCGGGGCCTGGCGGTAAATCTCATGGTAGTGGCCGTCCTTCCGGCCCTGGGAGAGGAATTGTTGTTTCGCGGCGTGCTGCAGCGGCTGGCGACTGAGCTGACGAGAAACGTACATGCAGGCATCTTCCTGTCCGCATTCGTGTTCAGCGCCATTCATGTGCAGTTCTTCGGGTTTGTGCCGAGACTGCTGCTGGGCATGTATTTCGGTTACCTGTTGTACTGGAGCGGCAGCCTCTGGCTTCCCGTGGCCGCACATTTCCTGAACAACGCAGGTGCGGTCATTGTTTCCTGGCTGGTCGCCAGTGGCGCCGTGGCGACCAATCCCGACGAATTCGGTGTGGGAGAAGGGGAGATGTTGTATGTGGCCGTATCGGTTTTTATGACGGCTGCCTTGTTGTATGCCTTTTCAAGAACAAGAAAAGCTGCAGACGGCAGCAGCAGTCGGCAGGCTGTTCGTGAACGGTGATCGGGTATCCGGCTGGATCAGGCCACTTGAAAAACCCTAAGTCAAAAATCCCTGGACGTTAGTTGATTCTTGACGCTGCAATCTGCAATTCCATCCTCCGAAGGGTGCCGGAACGCAGCAACCCACTTTCCTGCCTGACGGCAGGTGACATTTAATTGTGAAAAGGTGACGGGAATACGGGGAGCTAAAAGCCCCTGCTACTCGTCTGCTCTCCCACCCTTCTTGGTGGAATAGTTAATCTTGAGGGCGTTCATTTTGCGCAACTCCTGCTTGACGTCGGTGACGATCCCCATTTTTACCTCCTTATCAATCTTCAGCGACGTGGTCAGGTAGGGGATTTCCTTTTCGTCATGCGCCTTGCGTTCCATCTCGATGAAAAGCGGGATGTCGGACAGGGATGCATAAGCGTCGTTAAGCTGTATGCGTGGTTCGGTTCCGAACTTGGGCTGCATGGCCCTGATGGGCGGGCCAATGTATATATAGCTGACCAGGGACTTCTTCTCCAGTTTCTGGATTTCGGTGGCCTGCGGCGTGATGAGCCGTACCTTGAGGCTTGCATCGCGCACCGTCGTGGTTACCATGAAGAAGAACAGCAACATGAAAACGATGTCAGGCAATGAAGCGGTATTGATGCCCGGTGAGCCTTTGGTTCCTTTTTTATGAAAATGTGACATCAGTCGCCTCCTATGTTTTTGGGTTCGGCTTCCGAGATTTTCATCGGGTACATCTTCCGTATTTCGCGCTGGTTGTCGCCACGAAGGTCTTCGTACTTGATACCGAACTTGTTCATGGATGCAGTGTTGCGCAGCTCATTGTATGCCCGCTTCAGCTCATTCTGAACCTGGATATACATATTGTAGGACGTGCCCCGGTCGTTTTGCAGGGAGATCACGGCCTTGTCGGGGTTGTCCGACATGTTGGGCTGCCTCGAGCCGGTGCAGTAGTTGCACGAGCCGTCGCCGTTGTTGTCGATAAACAGTATGGCGCTTTTCTGGATGCTGGCAAGCCCGGCCCATTCTCCTTCGACAAGAATTTCGTCATTGGCATTCACCAGTACCTGGAAGATATTCCGGTCGTGAATTTCCGGCGGGGGCGGCTGATCCGGATCCGGCATGGGAGGCAGCTTGGTGAGCAGCCCGCTGTCGGTATCCATGGTGGTGGCTACGATGAAGAAGATCAGCAGCAAAAAGGCGATATCTGCCATCGAGCCCGCGTTGATCTGCGGCAGGGAACGTTTCTTGCGGCGGCGTGCCATGGAGCTATTTCTTGATGATTTTCTTGAATTCGGACATCAATGTCAGGATCAGCGTGCCGATACCCAGCAGGTATAGCATGGTAAGGCCCGCGCCGATGACTTTCGACTGACCCGCACTGATGTTGAATTTCTCATTCGCCTGTCCGCCGGACAACATCAGGCTGACCAGGAAGAGGACGAGCAATACGCCCAGGCCGATGCCCAGGCTTTTCGCGCCCGCCGGGTTCTGGATGATCGCCCGGATAGGGAACAACACCATACCCGCGATGCAGGCGAAGATGAGGATATAGGCGATCCAAAGTCCGAAGTTTACCATACCGGTTTATTTTTTGGAAAGGTTATGCTTGACGAGCAGGTCGATAAGCGAAATGGAGGAATCTTCCATGTCGTTTACGAGACTGTCGATCTTTGAAACGATATAATTATAGAATACCTGGAGGATAATGGCTACCAGCAGCCCGCCGAGTGTGGTAAGCAGGGCTACCTTGATACCGCCCGCCACCAGGCCGGGGGAAATATCACCGGCAGCTTCAATGGCGTCGAAAGCTTCAACCATCCCCACCACCGTGCCGAAGAAACCGAGCATGGGGGACAGGGAGATGAACAGCGAGATCCATACAAGGCCCCGTTCCATATTGCCCATCTGTACGCCGCCGTATGAAACAAGCGACTTCTCTACAATGTCGATTCCTTCATGCTCGCGATCCAGGCCCTGGTAAAAGATTCCAGCCACGGGTCCCTTGGTATTGCGGCAGATTTCCTTGGCCTGATCCACGCCACCGCTGCTGAGTGCACCTTCGATTTCATCGAGCAGCTTTTTGGTGTTCGTGGTTGACATGTTCAGGTAGATGATCCTTTCTATAATCAGGGCAAGGCCAAGGATCAGGCACAACAGGATGGGCGTCATGAACAGCGGCCCGCCCTCGATGAACTTCTGCTTGATCACCTGGTGGAACGACTGGTCGGTTTCCGGCGCCTTGAGTTCGGTTTTGGCGCCACCGTCCTGGGCTGTCACGGAAGTAGACAGCGCCACGGTCAGCACGGCGAAAACGGCCAGCAATGCAAATAGCTTTTTCATAAGGATGGTTTGTTTAACGTAACGGTGCTAAAGATATTAATCGTGTAAGCCGGGACCTGGCGCACATGATTCCGGCACCCGGATTTTACAGTTTCTTAACAATACAAGGCTGAAGGTCAGCAGGGTGCAAGTATAAGGAATTGAATCGAAAAGACAAGCAAGCCCGGGGTTCAGGCGGGCCCGTAAGGCTTTGAAAATAAACGAGATGTAAATTCAGTGGCCAGGAAGGGTTGCCGGTTGCCGGCGGTTCGCAGTTCAATGTTCACGATCTGACAAACGGCTGCCGACTTCCGCTGCTTCGCGCCGACTTCATCCGCCAAAGGGCGCACTTTATTGCCCGAAAGCCCCGAAGCGTTTCGGGGCGGAGGCGGGCCTCATGCCGCCTGCACCAGGATTTCATATAATGAGCTGTATGCCCGTCTGCTAAAGCCAGCGTAACTCTTTTTAATTCTGCCTGTAGCTTTTCGTGGTGATGACCACGAATCCGCCTGTCGCATCACCGAATGATGCCGGGATCCCGCCTGTCAGAACTTCGATCCCCGCGATACTCCCCCTTGGCAACTCGACGCCGTCCCTGGACCTGACCCCGTTCACGATATACTGCGTGGCATCCGGCCTGGATCCCCGGATATAGATGGGCCCGTTGTCGCGCGGCTGTACCACGCCCGGCGCGCGTGCCACGAGTGCACGCAGCTCGGGTGCCGCTGCAAGCTCGATCTGCACCTGGTCGATGACATGCATGGTAATGGTTTCATCCTTTTCGATAAGCCTCGGCGGCGGCGGTTTGATCACAACCGGGGGAAGCGTGTTGTCATTGTCCAGGCTGATGTCCAGGTATGCGATGCGCCCTGAGCTGACAGAAACGCCGTTTACCTCGGTGGCCTTGTACAGCACATAGCTTCCCCTGACCGTATAGGTGCCGGCCTCCAGCGGCTTGATGCGGTAATACCCCAGTGAATCAGCGGAGGCGCCGGTGATGATGGCACCGGACTTCATGATGGCCACGTTGGCATAGGGAAGCCCCCCGCCGGTGGTCGCATCCGTAATCCTCCCGCGAAGTTCACCGGGCTGGGCGGACACTGTTGCCATCGCCATGAATGCACAAACGAATAACAGGATCTTTTTCATAAACCTTTTCCTGTTTGATGAATGCCAGCGGGATTTCCACACAGCTTTTAGCCACGGGATTGTCAGAAACATGTCAAATTGAAAAAAGGGGCATGTCCGTATGGAATCGGCAATTGTTTTTATCTAAAGTAGAAAGGGGATGCGCTTCTTCAGGTCCCATAGGTTAAATGCCATGAGCGACGGGCAGGTTATCGTCCGGTTCCGGGCCACGCGCGATAAAGACCTGGTGGGCATCCTGTTCGACCGGCATGCACACCTCGTCTTCGGGATCTGCTTCAGGCTGCTGAAGGACGAGGAGCGCTGCAAGGACGCCGTGCTTACGATCTTCGGGAACCTGTTCGAAGACCTGTTGCAATACGAGGTTCGGAACTTCCCTGCATGGATTCATTCGGTGGCGCGTAATCACTGTCTGGCCGAATTGAAAAGGATGAACAGGGAATGCAGCATACGGATTCAGTCCGACATTCCGTCAACGGAGACTGATGAACCATCAGTCCGGAACACGGGGCGGCTGAAGATCGCGCTGGCGGCCATCAGCAGGGAACAGCAGACCTGCATTGAGTTGTTCTACCTGGACCGGCTGTCCTACCTTGAAGTCGCAGCCAGGACCGGCATGACCTACAACCAGGTTAAAAGCCATATTCAAAACGGAAAACGCAATCTGAAAAGAATACTTACACATGCATCATGAATGCAACCCGAAATAATACGGAAATAGAATCCCGCTGCCTGTCGGGCGACGAGGTGCGCCATTTTCTCGAACACAGGCTGGACAGCGATCAATATGAAAGGGTGATCATTCACATGCGGGATTGCGAGTACTGTGCCGAGGCCGTTAACGGGCTGGAGCAGTTGTCCGATACGAGCGTGCTTGCCTCGCTGCCTGCGACGTGGCAGGCCTATACCGGTACGGGCAAACGAAAGCAGAATGCCTGGGGTCGCACGGTGAAGAGGCATGTCACCTGGCTGGTAACCCTGGCATTGATCACGCTTTCCGGCACCGGTAATGAAAGGCCGGTCATCGACCTTCCCCGGGCAGGCCCCATGTACGGGATGACGGCCATGGATGTTGGGACCGGTGAATCCGAAGTCCTGCGGGCCCAACGGCACCAGCCGGTTCAGTACGTGAAGGCATTTCAATCCGCACGTGTTGCCGGTTTCCGTGACATGCAACCTGTATCCAGGCTGGATAAAAAAGAGGCCCGAATCGAAGCCCCCCTCGTGGCGGCGCCGGAATACGCCATGCAGAAATCCCATGCAGCATACCCTGTCATTTACATCGAAGGATTCAAGGTGTTCCGGAACCCGGTCGCATTCGGATCGGCAGATGCGGAACCCCTTGTTTTCGGGTCGCACCTCCCGTCACCTTATGAATCCGCCGGGGCCATGGTGGCAAAGGAAGAAGACCTCAGCGTCATCAGGTATCGACAGGCGCTGGCCGGAGCGCTCCGCAGTCTTGCTGGCGGCGACCATGCAGCAGCATTGTCGCTATTGAACAGCATTCTTGACCGGTTGCCCGGCGACCTGAACGCCACCTTTTACAGGGGCCTGGCTTTAGAGTCGGCCGGCCGGTTAAGACCGGCCACCGTGGCTTTCGTTGAAGCTGCGCGTCATGCCGTGCCTGTATTCAACGAGGAGGCCTGCTTTCACATGGCATTGTGTGAATACCGGATGGGCCACCGGGCAAAAGCAAATGCCATGCTGCAGCGGATCGTGGAAAAGGATGGGTATTACCGGAAGCGGGCATCCGTGTTGCTGAATGGCAGATGATCAACCGATTTCTTCGATGCCGAACAGGGATGGCACCGTGGCTTCCCAGCCAAAACGATCCCTGACTTTCACCCGCAGGCTGTCAGCGGCATGCCGTTCACCGTGAACGACAAAGACCTTTTGGGGTTTTTGCCCGATGGCGCTCATCCAGTCTAACAGCTCGTCCCTGTCAGCATGCGCTGACAAGGCCTGGAGGCTGTACACTTCCGCCTTTACCGGGATATACTTACCGTGGATCTTAACTTCTCCCGCGCCTTCCAGCAGGGCGCGGCCGCGTGTGCCTTCCGCCTGGAAGCCGGCCATCAGCAATGTGGTGGACGGATCGGAAAGATATTTCTCCAGGTATGACAGCACGCGCCCGCCGCCCACCATGCCGCTTCCCGCCACGACGACCTTGGGCATTCGCGCATGCATGATCTTCAGCGTTTCCTTGTAATCCCGCACGATACGGAATGCGCCGCACATGCTGGCGCATTCCTCGCGGGATAGCTTGTGCCAATCCGCGTGCCGGTGGAAGATACCGAGCACATCGGCTCCCATGGGGCTGTCCATTACCAGGGGGATGTCGGGGATGTGTTTCGCTAGCTTCAGCTGCCACAGCAGGTACATCAGCGTTTGCGTACGTTCCACGGCGAAGCTTGGGATGATGAGCGTACCATTTTTGCTTACTGTATCCAGGACGATGCCTTTCAGTCTTTCGCTGGTGTCCTCCGGCGGGTGCAGGCGGTCGCCGTACGTGCTTTCCACCACCAGCACGTCTGCTTCTTCGGGTTTATCGGGCGCCTGCATCAGCGGGTCCGCGGGCCTGCCCACGTCGCCCGAGAATACCAGGCGCCTGCCATGGACCTCCAGTTCAATAAAAGTGGCGCCGATAATGTGACCCACGTACCTGAATCGCACCCGGATGCCGTCGAACAGGTCGATCCATTCCGCGGCCGGCCGCGGCCTGAAACGGCTGATGGCCTTTTCAGCGTCCTTGGTGGTGTAAAGCGGTTTGGCGGGATGGTGCTTCGAATAGCCGCCCTGGTTTGCGCGTTCGGCGTCTTCCTCCTGGATGCGTGCACTGTCCATGAGGATGATGCGCGCCACGTCCAGGGTGGGAGCGGTACCCAGGATGTCACCGCGGTACCCCAGCGCTGCCAGTCGTGGGAGGAAGCCCGTGTGGTCCAGATGCCCGTGCGTCAGTAATACCGAGTCGATATCCTTCGGATCCAGTGGCAGGTGCTTCCAGTTCAGCAGCCTGAGTTTTTTCAGGCCCTGGAACAACCCGCAATCCACCAGGATATTCCTGTCTCCTGTTTCAACCAGGAACTTGGAACCGGTAACCGTTTCGGCGGCGCCGAGGAAATGGAGCCGGATTTTTCCTGCCATACAGTCGTAATTTGTGCACTCAGCCGAAATAAATCCGGATGCAGATAAAGGTATTAAATATTAAACATGGCAGTCAGCCAATAAACCATTGAACGGTAAAATTAACTTATCGCAGGAATGCATTGGAGAATGAAGCCGACGCATCATGCATTTGTGCGACTTATACCGCTTCCGGGCTTCCTGTTCCTTATTAATCAGAATATCATGCAAACCGCTTATGCATATCAGGTTCATGTGGGGCTAACTTTGGAAATAGATAACCTCAAACCCCTGCACATGAAAAATCGCAACCCCAGAACTGTCGAGAAACGGCCGGATAAATTCCTGGCGGCCGTGCTCATCCTGATCATCATCGTTTTCGTGGCCTGCCTGCGTGCGCTTTCGGACGAAACGGCGATTCCACAGCATGCCATGACAGCCCAGGCCCAGGGAAACACGGCATTTGTCGAATAGCAGGCAACCCCCCACGACAAGACGGTAAGACTGAGGCGAATGAGTAAATTGTCAGTGCGCACTCCTGCATGCCGCCAGACGATGTTCCTCCCTTTCAGGTTGCAGGAAAGCGGCAGACCATGTAAAAATTTTGAATGGCAAGACCTTTTAAAATAATACTATTGTATTACAAGGCCTTCTGGGGGAAAGGATACATTTGATGCAATTCCCCTCCCATGAACCGAACCCTCCTGCTCCTTTTTTTAGGCATGGCTTTTACAGGTTCGGTGGCACAGCAGATTGAATGGCAGCGATGCTTCGGCGGTACCGGATTCGACGGTTGCGAGTCGGTACAGCAAACGGCAGATGGCGGCTATATCCTGGCGGGGTATTCCGAATCAAATGACGGCGATGTGACGGGAAATCATGGCGATGCCGACTACTGGGTCGTAAAGCTGGACCGCAGCGGTGCCATGGATTGGCAGAAAAGCCTGGGTGGTTCATTCGGCGACTGGGGCCGTTCGGTGGTCCAGACGGATGACGGCGGTTATATCGTGGCGGGGCATGTGGTATCGTTCGATGGCGATGTATCATGCAACAACGGGTTGCACGACTTCTGGATCGCAAAGCTGGACAGCAGTGGATCATTGCAGTGGGAACGGTGCTTTGGCGGCGGTTATGAGGAAGAGGCACATGAGATCATGCAGACATCTGACGGGGGGTATATCGTTGCCGGTTCCACCATTTCGAATAACGGCATCGTTTCCGGAAACCATGGCTGGCATGACTTCTTGGTCCTGAAGCTGGACGCCACGGGCAACTTCGAATGGCAGCGCTGCTACGGGGGGACAGAGAATGAGAAAGCATTTGCGATCGACCAGGCCACCGACGGTGGCTACGTGGTGGCGGGCCA
>JAHEKC010000106.1 GCA_024638565.1 Bacteroidota bacterium | reverse complement strand
GGCGACGATCATGTCGACGTCGCCGTCGTTGTCCAGGTCGCCGAAGGTGGGCACCAGGCCGAACAGGCCGGAGCCGCCCAGGCCGGCAAAGTCATCGGTTATGAGGGTGAACGCCGGGGCACTGGCCGTGCCTGTGTTCCTGAAATACGCCAGCCGGGCATCGTCAGGTGCTGTCTGGTAAATATACCGGTAGTTCCCGATGACCATGTCCTGCAGGTTGTCGCCGTCGATATCCGTTACCGCCACGTAGGCATTCGTGCCCACATCGATCATGTCACTGACCAGCAGGCTGTCGCCCTGGTAGCTGAATATGTTGCTTGTGTTGTTGGTGGTGTTCCGGTAGAAAAGGATATTGTCGAAGTTGCGTGACGAGTTGTACACGCACGGTGCCACTATCAGGTCCTTGCTGCCGTCATTGTCTGCGTCAAAGTAGTAAGGGCCGGGAAAGGTTTTGAAGTCGACGCATACATTGTAGTTGGGGTAGCAGGAATCATATGCGGTGACATTCCCCACGGAGGGTGATCCGCCGTTGATCAGTAACAGCAGGTTGTCGCCCAGGATATCCCCGTTGATGGGATCGCGGTCGCCGTCACCGTCGATATCCGGGACGATCATGCAGGAGCCGCTGTGTACGCCATGCTGGGCATCAGGCTCCTGCATCGCCAGCATCCGTTCGAGGTAAGTGTGCTGGTCGATGGCATGGTCCGGGTCCTTGGCTTTGAAGCAGCATCCCAGTTTGGCGGTGTTATAGGCCGCGTCCAGGCAGACACCACCCCAGCAGTCCTGGTCCAGGATATATTCGAGGCTGTCGCAATGCCCGAAGTTTTCCATGGACAGGTTCTTGTGGTACTGAAGGAAGTTACCCGTAAGTGAGAAGGTAAGCACATCCAGGTCGCCGTCATTGTCCATATCGGCGAGGCCGGGCTGGTTCACGCTGGAAACATATAGGTTGGCCTTGCTGGTAAAGTAAAACGAATAGATCAGCGGCGTATAGAGGGAGAAAGACAAACCGCTGCCCATGCTGTAGTCGTTCCGGTACACGGACATGCCGCCCGTGTAACTGTAAGTGAAAATATCTTCTTTGCCGTCGCAGTTGAAGTCGCGCAGCAATACCCAGTCGTGAAGACCCGCGGGAAACTTGTCAGCATACTCCGGGGCATATTCGTAATCCACCTGCCCGGAGGCGCCGTTATTGATAAAGGTGGAAATCCGGTGGCCTGTCCCGATGTCCTGCAGCTTTTCGAACATGAACAGATCCTTGATGCCGTCACCATTCAGATCGATCGTTTGCAGGATAGGGGCGTCCTCACCACCCGTCCACGGGTTGGCGAGCTGGTTGCCGTTGATGGTGGCGGGCACATTCAGGAACCTGTCAAAAACAAGCTGCTGGGCACCGGAGGTGCGAACCCCGGCCAGCAGCACCAGGATACCAAAAACAAAGCCTTTTTTCATAAAAACAAATTTAGCAACTACTCCGCTTATAATAGGACGTGTATTTCTGCAAGTGGTTGCATTATAAACATCGCGCTCATACAGTTAGTTTCGGTGTTCGGTCCTTCCGCACCTCCCCGGAAGCTGTTGTTAGCATATGGCCATCGCGCCGCAGCGCAATAAAATCGCATCTTTGGCATTAAACGAACCTTATGCCCTCATTCGATATCGTCAGTCGCACCGACTTGCAAAAGCTTGATAATGCGATCAATGTAGCTAAAAAGGAGATCAGCACCCGCTACGACTTCTACAATTCCGGCACCGAACTCGAGCTGGACAAAAAGGAGTTATGTATTCGTGTCAATACAGATAATGACATGAGAATGAAGGCCATACAGGACATTATCATAGGCCGGTCGGTCAAGCAGGGTATAGACACCTCCTGCTTCGATTTCGGGAAGGAACACTACGCCGCCGGGGACAGGATCCGGAAGGATGTAAAGGTCCGCCAGGGCATCGACCGTGAGTTGGGGAAGAAGATCGTAAAGGTCATCAAGGAAACGGGCATGAAGGTGCAGGCTTCGATCATGGACGAACAGGTACGTGTCACAGGTAAGAAGATCGACGACCTGCAGCGGGTAATGGATAACGTCAAGCAGGCCGGACTGGGCATCCCGCTGCAGTTCGAGAACTACCGCTGATGCACCGGCCTACCGGGCCAGCACCAGCTTCCTGCTGGCGACGCGTTTTTCACCGATAAAGAGGCTGGCGAAATACAGACCGGCACCGGTCCCGGAAGCATCCCAGGTCAGCTTTTTGCCATGCTTGACCGTGTCCGCCCATATTTCTTTTCCCCGGTCATCAAAGATCACCAGGACGCCTTTTTCCTTTTTCTTAAGGGCAATGCTGAATTCAAACCTGTCAGCAGACGGGTTGGGGATAACTGAAAACTCCCTTGCCGCACGCCCCGCGCCCACATCGATGGTTCCCACGGTATGGTCGTAATACCCGAATACATACTCACCCTTGCGAAGTGTATCCACCACAAAGTGTCCCCGCTTGTCATTCTTGTTCGGGCCGGTGACCAGCATGGAACCCGGTACCTGCTGCCAGTCGTCCCACGTCCCTGCCCGATGCAGGATGACCAGGCTGTCTTCGGTGCCCGTGATCAGGTTGTTGTCGAGGTAGCCCGTGGACAGCCCCAGGGAACCGTCGTATTTGATCTGGGCTGATGCCAGGAAGCCGGGTGACCAGCTGCCGTCCACGTGGTAATAATGGTAATCAGACAGCCTGATGCCGGGATTGGACTGCGAAAAACCATCAGGAAGTACGTAGCTGTGTTCGATCCGCACCGTGTTGCTGCCCGTACCCGCGTTCGCGGTAACGAGCGTCACATACACATCATTCATGATTTTGGTACCGGGGCCGGTGACGGAAATTTCACGGTCCACGATAGCGTCGCTGACCTTCCCGGCGCGGTCGATCGCGAACCAGTCGAATACGCCGAGGGTGGCAATGTGGAACATGTTGGTCGCGGAGTCGATCACGACGGTATGAAAGGTATCCGTGGTGCCGTTGGAAAGAGAGATCTCCACCGGCACCTCGTAAATGTGGTTGTTGCCGCGGCTGCGCTGCCTGGTGTACACGAAGTAATGGTCCAGGCCCCCGGGCCAGTAAACCACCGAGTCGATGGAGAAGTGCGGCCACCCGGGTGTGAATATCCAGTCGTCGAAGAAGCGTGTCATGTCCACACCGCTGCCTGCCGTAAGGTCGTCACGAAGGTCGGCGCTGGAAGCGTTGCCATAGGCGCGGTTGTTCATGTAATGCTGGCATCCCTGGAAGAAGGCGGAATCTTCCATGTAATGCCGCATGGTATGAATGACATCAGCTCCTTTCTGATAGGAGTGCATGCCATAAGTTTTCTCCTGGGGGATGGCATTCATGGCCAGGTAGGCCCCGTCCCGCGCCGGCACGTGGGCGAACTGCAGGCTGTTGCGGTGGTTATTGTGGATCCATTCGTAGTAGGCGGAATCCCCGTACACCTGTTCCGTCATATAGGCCTCGTTCCAGGTGGCCCACCCCTCGTTCAGCCACATATCCTCCGCGGTGCGGCACGTCACCTTGTCGCCCCACCACATGTGCGAAAGCTCATGCGCCCACAGGGCCTCGTAGGTGAGCATGCCGTTGATGAACGGCCTGCCGATGGCAATGGCCGTGGCATGCTCCATGGCGCCGCTGTTGAAAGGCACGAGGGTATATCCCACCTTGTCGAAAGGGTAAGGGCCATATGCCGACACGAAAGCATCCATGACGGGGTTGAAATTCTGAAATGTGGCGTTGATGTTGTTGGTGTCGGAATCGAAGCAGGCCCAGTGTACCGGCAGGCCGTTATAATCCGCTTCCTTGATAATAAAAGGTGCCACGGCCATACAGGCCAGGTAGGTGGGGATGGGCTGGTCCATGCGCCAGTGCCAGGTGATGGTGCCGTTCGGGTTCGCGGTCTGCGATACGAGGACGCCATTGCACACCGCGCGCTGACTGGATTCCGTGTTCACGTAAAACTCGTACAGCGACTTGTCGTCGAAGGCATCGATGCAGGGGAACCATACCTTCCCGAGGTTATGCGGGTTGGCAGCGAACCCTACGCCCAGGTTAAAGGCGGTATTGCCGTTGAAGTAAAAGCCGCCCCACCCGCTGGCGTCCTTTTTGGGAGATCCCTGGTAATAGACTTTCGCGTTCACCGAATCACCCATGGCAAGCGGTGCGGGCAGCGGGATGATGATGGTGGTATCGTCATAGGCCACGGGAACAAGCTGGTTGTCCAGCAGCACGGAGTCAATGGAAAGCTCCAGGAGACTCAGCCTGAATTGCGTGGGGCCGGCCACCTGCGCGACAATGGTGGCTTCCGTCCAGCCCCGGATGGACTGGTTTGAAAAGTCCACGGTGTCGATATGGATGATGTACTTCGAAACATGCGCGGTATCCGCGTAGGAGGAAACAGACGGCAACGATGCCTGGCTGCCCCGGGCCGCCTGTTCGGCCTGCATGCCGGCTGCCACCCAGTCATAAATATGCTGGGCCGGGCTGGTGAGCCAGCAAATGGCCAACACCCCTGATAAAAACAATGTCTTCATGGCGTAAAGGTTTTGTCTTTATCAAATGTAGCTAATTTCCGCCTGCATGCCTGTACAGTTGGTAGGCCCGCATCCCCTCTGCGGCGGGCCGGTGCCCCGGGGGTGGATTTTCCGAATCCTGCCGGACCAGGTAATAGGTATGGTGGTGGTGGGAGCGGCTGTCGAGCGAGATGTTATAATGCCGCGCAAAATACATGTGCAGACTCCATTGCTGCCATGTTGCAGCGCTAACGCCGATTACGCTTCCCGCCGGCACCACGCTTCCCGCCGTATGCACATCGTGGATCATATCGGCATCCCGGCGCGTCTTGCCCACCTGGGTTGCGGTAATAACCATTGCCACGAACAGCGCGGCGAACGAACCTGCAAGCCATTGCCTTTGGCGGCGTGTTGGTAGTGGCTTGCTGAACACACCGGCGAGCGACGGCGCTACCAGCGAGGCCAGGGCCATGGCATACAACGGCATGGTGGTGACAAGGTAGAAGCCACGCTGTTCCAGCGTCACGAGCAGGGGCAGGGTGCCGCACAGGCCGGTCATGGCAAACAGGGCTGCCGCCCGGTAGCCGGGCCCTGATACCTGCTTCCGGAATAAGAAAAAAATCGCGACGCAGATGCCAGCCGGCACCGCCAGCTCGAGCAGCAGCTTTCCGAGCAGGTAGTAGCGCCCCGAGGTGGCGACACCCGGATCATTGAACGTGCTGACCAGCCGGTCCCGGAAGTAATCGTGAAACGACTGGGCGATCACTTCATCCTGGAACAACATGAAATATACAAGCAACGGGATGGCGGCGAGTATCGCCGATTGCACGACCCCTTTCACAAGAGCAGGTCTCCCTATCCACACGGCATGCAACACCGGAAATGCCACCAGGAAGGTGCCCTGGATGCCCTTGCACATGCTGGCCAGGAACAGGGACAAACCGGCGAAGACAAGGTGATGCCAGTGACCGTGGTTTGAAAAGCGAAGGTAAAAGACCAGCGCCGCAAGCACGAAAATGCTCATCGTGTTTTCCTGCATGTTGTTGGCGAACGACCAGAAGCAAACCGGCACGACGATCCACAGCAGCACGGGCAGCCAGGCCAGCTGCCTGATGCCGGGGCGGTCATGGTGCCAGGTGCGCCAGGCAACCGAGATCAGCCATCCGTTCACCAGCGCCGTGGTGAAGGAATACACCCGCTCGGTGTAGATCCCGTTTCCAAGCACCCGGAAAAAGAATGATTCGATCCAGAGGGTCAGCGGCGGCTGGTCGTGGTAGGAGGTCAGCAGCGTGTCACTCAGGTACAGGTTCCACCACGTGCCCATTCCGTTTGCGAAATTCTTCGCCACGCTGGCATAGATCATCCCGTCCATGAACATGCCGTCCTGCACCAGTGAAGGCAGGACAAGTCCTGTCATCACGGCCAGCGTAAGTACGTAAAACGGGAAATGCGGCGATTTAAAACCCCTGGCGACCACGTCCGCAAGATACTGTCTCATTGTGATATGAAACCGGTTTCGCTAACGGTAGCCACACACGAATATTAAAAGGCGGCATTTCGTTTCGATCCTGGCATGATTTCTTTATGGCCTGCCGACTGCCGCCGGCGACTGCCGATTGTACACCAAGGAAGCCATTGCCCCGGTTCGATACCACCAGCCATGATGCAGGGTTTTGGCTGATCCTTCAAGGTTGATTTTTTGACGTAATTTCGCTGGCGCAAGCCGCTACACATAAGCCTTATACCATATGACCATTCACCGGGAAGGATACCGTATCCTTACGTGGACCTTTGTCCTCCTGGCGGCACTGAATATCGCCGTATGGTTCTGGCAGGACGGGCTGACTCTTCTGTCCGGCATCCTGCTGGGTGTGTCCCTGGTGATCCTTGTGCTTTTCCTTCAGTTTTTCAGGAGTCCGGGCCGGGAGCCGTCGTACAATGATAAATATGTGATCGCTCCTGCGGATGGCAAGGTGGTGGCCATTGAGAAGGTGTATGAAAAGGAATTTTTCAAGGATGACAGGATACAGGTGTCCATCTTCATGTCGCCTTTCAATGTCCATGTAAACTGGTACCCGGTCAGCGGCAGGATACGTTACCTGCGGTACCATTACGGCAAGTACCTGGTGGCATGGCATCCCAAGTCATCTTCGGAGAACGAACGGACAACCATCGTCATTGAAAAAGAAAACAAATCTGCAGTCATGGTGAAGCAGATTGCCGGTGCCGTGGCCAAGCGAATTATATACTACCCGCACGAGGGTGATCTCATCCGCCAGGGCGCGGAACTGGGGTTTATCCGTTTCGGCTCCCGGGTTGATGTACTGCTGCCCGTTGATGCAAAGGTCTCCGTGAAGCTGGGTGAAAAGACCAGGGGTAACGATACGGTCCTGGCAGAGTTGGTTTAGAATTCGTCATTGCGAGGAGCGTAGCGTCGAAGCAATCTCTTCTTTCAAACCAAATATTTATTGATGTATCATTCCGGTTTTTGCGTGAGATTGCCGCGTCGGTCCGATCCTTTCCGGGATTCGGCCCTCCTCGCGATGACGTAAATCCACTGCCGCTGCCACTTGCCCGGGAATGCAGGGTGATTCCCGTAGCATTCAGACTATATAAAAACAACCTCCGTGGCCCCGTACCCGTATTTCTGAAAAGACGCATCGTGGTATACGACCCCTGAATAGCCGCGCAGCTCGCGCAGGATCTCGGTGCGCAGCCTTCCATTGCCGACCCCGTGGATGAAAATGACCTTCTTGTAGTGGTCACGCAGCGCCTTGTCCATTTCCTGCCGGAATCGCTTCATCTGGATCTGCAACATCTCGCTGTTGCCAAGGTCCTTGTAGTCGTCCACCAGGTGCTGAATATGCAAATCCACCTCCGTCTCATTGACAAGTACGGCCCCGTCATCAGCAGGTGGCTTTCGGGCAGGTTTGCGTGCGGGCTTGTCGCCGGCAGGCTTAACGGAGAAAAGCTCCCGCAGCGCCGTGAGGTCGGGAGGTTTTACGGAAGAGGTGGTTAGGGAAGTCACCCGGGAATACCGCAGGTGTCCTGATAGTTTTGCATGCGCCACTTTCAGGTCAGGAAGCTGCATGGGCAGCTCCTTGTTCAGCGGTGGCAACATATCAAAAGCGTTGTCCCTGTAGAACAACGCCTGCAGGTTCATGTGTTGCCAGTCGAGCAGCTCGTCACGGTTCCGTTCGCACAGCATCACCTCCTCCCCGGAAGCCAACATACCGGCAGCAATGCCCTGTTGCCGCTGCCCGATCTTCGCGGAGAAGCCGTAATACACGCGGTAAGGAAGCTTATTGACAAGGTAGAAGCGAACGGGACCGGTGAGGACCTGCATGTCTTCTGCAGGAACGGAGAGGAAGTAAAACACCTCTTCTTCCAGCGGCGCGAACGGCTTGGCCGTTTCCGGCTGTGGCCTGGCTGCCTTTTCAGCCATGGCAGTGGATGTCGGGATGCCGGGTACAGAGGCCTTCCGGATCAGCACCAGCTTGGATGCATGCACGTCGAACGACAAACCACCCTCCACCTCCACGCGGCAGACACTGTTATCCAGCAGCCGGATAACCGACCCCTCCAGGTTCTCGTCCAGAAAACCCACCCTGTCGCCGATATCGAATTTCATGCGGCAAATATTGAATTTTTGACGTGAATGGCATGTGACGAAGGAAAGCAGGGACTTCGCTTATTTTTCGGAAATTTGCAGGTAGCGGGGCCGGGTTTTTCGATGCGCCGGACCCTGAAATTCACTGGCATGGAGACACTTGATATCAAAAATGTAAAAACGCCGGTCGGCACGAACCTGTCCTGCAAGGGATGGGTACAGGAAGCCGCCCTGCGGATGCTGCATAACAACATCGATCCGGAAGTGGCGGAGAAGCCCGGGGAACTGATCGTTTACGGCGGTACGGGCAAGGCCGCACGCAACCCGGAATGCTTTCACCTGATCGTAAAGGCACTGCGCGACCTTGAGAATGATGAAACGCTGCTGGTACAGTCGGGCAAGCCCGTGGGCATCATGCGCACGCATGCCGACGCGCCGCGGGTGCTGATTTCCAATTCGCAGATCGTCCCGCACTGGGCTAACTGGAAGGAATTCCGAAAAC
>JAHEKC010000105.1 GCA_024638565.1 Bacteroidota bacterium | reverse complement strand
ACCCCATGGACCGGCTGCCACTCCTTATTCTTCTTGCCTGTATGGTGGCTGCTGATGTACCTGCTCAAAGCCCTGTCCACTGCGGTACGGATGCCTACAATGCCTTGCTCGGAAAACAGGACCCCGCCTTCAAAGAACGATGGCAGCTTTATTATCGCCAGGCCCTGGATTACGAGCCTACCCAGGGAACGGAAGCATTGCCCGTTGTTTCCATTCCCGTCGTCGCACATGTCATCTGGAATACCACCACCCAGAATATACCCGACGCACAGGTCTTGGCCATGATAGACCAGCTAAACCTGGATTACAGTTCAAGTAATCCCGATACGGCCTCCGTTCCGTCCGTGTTCAAGCCCGTGCTTGGCAATGCCGACATCCAGTTCTGCCTTGCGAAACGCGATCCAAACGACCAGTCCACCACCGGCATTCTGCGCGACAGCACCGGCATTACGGTATTCAGCAGCACGCATCCCAACACGGTATCGCCCGCCTGGGACCGCGACAAGTACCTGAACATCTGGATCTGCAACCTGACGGGCTCCACACTAGGTTACGCGCAGTTCCCCGGGGGAAACTCAGCCTCTGACGGCATCGTGCTGGACTACGGTACAGTTGGCAGCACGCTGATGCCCTCTCCTTATAACTGGCCGGGAAACAATTACAACTGGGGCCGCACGGCAACTCACGAGGTGGGCCACTGGTTGGGGTTGCTGCACACCTTCGAAGGGGGCTGCCATAGCAACTGCGCCACGCAGGGCGACATGATCTGCGACACCCCGCCCGTATCGGGCCCGTCTTTCAACTGCCCTTCCTTTCCTAAGATCAGCTGCAGCAATGGCCCTAACGGCGGCATGTTCATGAACTATATGGATTACGTGGACGACAACTGCATGATCATGTTCACAGTCCAGCAGGCCGGTGTCATGCTTGGTATTCTCAACAGCGCCCGCGTCCAGCTGCAGGTCTCGCAAGGGTGCGTGCCGGTGGGAATTGCGGAGAATGAAGGGCGATTGCAGGTTAGCATTTACCCCAACCCCGCCACATCCCATCTCACCATTGTGCACACGGCTATTGCCAACGGTACTGTTGAGCTGTATGACCCTTTGGGGAAGTTAGTGCTCCGGAAGGAATTGCAGCCGGAAAATACCACTATCAGCACTTCCGAATTATCAGCGGGATTTTATTTTGTATGGATCTTCTCCGGCACAATACTGCAAACCCGGAAGGTGGTCATCCACTGACAACCACCCCCCGGGTTTACCGGAACGGTTTTCTTATTACCGCTTTATCACCTTGCGACTGACCGTCCACGCTTCGGTTTGCACCTGTAATACATACACCCCCTGCGGAAGGTTTCTCAGGTCCATGATGGCAGACCCGGACACGGCTTCCTGTAATATCACCTGCCGGCCTGCCATGTCAGACAACAACAGGTTTGCCTGCCGGCCCCCTTTGGACACGATATGCAGCAGGTCAGTAGCAGGATTCGGGAAGACACTCACCGCGGGCTGATCCGCCCCGGCAATACCCGTGGCCGTGACATCTCCAATAAAAATATCGTCGAGGTACATGTTATTACCCCAGTCGCTGATGGTGGTAAAGCGGACCAACACTTCCGGCTGACCTGCCAGTGAGGACAGGCTTACGGAATCGGACCGCCACTGCGTGGCCGCTGGTGAGAAAAATCCTACCGTGGACGGGGCAGTGGACAAAGTGGCACCCGACTTATTATATACCATGCTCCAGGTGCTGCCGCAATCCGACGATACATGTACCTGGAGTGCATCGAAGGACGTTACATCACGCTGTGCATACGCCACGCTGAACCGGAGGTAGGTGTTCGCATTTCCGCCCGACATGTCGACCACGGGCAAGATGAGGTGATCCAGTTGCCCGCTAGTATTCATGGGGCCGATAAAATGCATCATCCTGACGCTTCCCGTGCTCTGGCCGAATCCGCCAAGCGGCAGGCGTTCCATCCTGTTATTGGGGTTGAAGTGCACGTAGTTCCAGTCGGTGGGAGGGAAAAATGTCGCGTCGAAGCCTTCCGTCAGCGGCAGTGAGGCTGCCGGCGCGGTAACCCGGAAGGACCCATCGAATGAATTGTTCTGTTCCACATCGTCGGATGAACCGTTGACCGTGTTAATGTTCACCCGCAGCAGGTGTGCGCCGTTAGGAATGTTATTCATGACCGGCAGCGTCACCGTTTGCGTTGCCCCGGCCGCCAGCGAACCGTTCCAGTTATAACTGACCGGCGTGCCGCCATCGATGGAATATTTGATGTCCGCGGAGGTTATCGCTGCAGTACCTTCGTTGGAGATCGTGATCTCCGGGGCAATGGTACCGTCACAATCATTGAACCCGGTCGAAAAATAATTGGGCGTATGGTTGATCACCTCCGGGGATTGAATACCCGTTACGGCCAGGTCCGACACCGGGCCTGCAATATCCAGGCGATACACCTTGCTTTGCGTCTTGTTGACACACCAGATCCGTCCGTCGGGACCGACCTTCACACCCATCATGCCGGCCAGGTTCGTGGTAATGGTGGCGAGCAGCGTAAACGAGGGTGTTGTGCTGTACAGGTAAATGTTCCCGTTTGTATAATCCGAGACCACCAGCCTGTCGTTATAAAAATCCATGCCGGACGGCTGGGAAGCAAGCGTGTCCAGTACTTCTGTCACAGCAAACTCCACCTGGTAATATCCGGCCAGCGGCTCAGACCCGGTTGTGGGCGGGAACAGGTTACCGGTAACGGTACCCGTATTCGTATTCATGCGCCTGATCTGCTTGCTGGTACCGTCGATATAATACAGCCATCCCGATGACTTGTCGAGCACCATGTGGCTTGATACACCTGGCACACGGGTCACAGGCACGTCGGTGTATCGCCAGATTTTGCCCATTGAATGATTGTCATAACCGGGGCCATGGTTTTCTACATAGTCATACTTGCAGATGTTGCCGTTATAGCCGTCCATGACCCAGTAGGCCTTCGCGGAATCGTGGGCAATGCCCATAGAGAACGGGCTCTGGTGGAGCATGTCCAGGTGGCTGCCCAGCGGGTAGCCGGTTACCCAGTTGTTCTGGAATACGCGTGCGAAGATGGCTGTATCGCCGCTCCACAGGGCAGGGCCCATGAAAGTGGAAGATGGCGATGCTGTATTTTTTATTTCATTCGTGTTCGCCCATTCCCCGACTTCGCTGAACGCAATGGCGCTGGGATAGATCATGAAATGACCGGAATGGCTGTCCTTCCGGTACAGGTGACTCTGGCCGGGCTTGCCTGCATCGTACAGGATGACTACCGAGCCGCCGCTCGAGTTGCCGTAATTGCAAACCCACAGTTCGTTGCTGTTCGGCTTGAAATCCAGGTCCGTTGGTTGCGCAATCTGCTGGGCCGTTGTGGCCACAGTGGTCACCGTCACGGGCGCCCCTATATAGTTGTCCAGGAAGTTGGATTGTGCAACGGCTGTTGCACCCATTCCACAAAGGATAAACACAAGCAATGTCTTTCTCATAATCTTTTGTTAATTGAAATAATTGGTGATGCAGGTTTCAACCGGGGACCTGTTACCCGGATGGCATGGGCGCTGCCTTCCGGAAGACCCTGGCCCGAATCGGGAAGGCAAATGTATGCAATAAGGTGCGCATGCCTATTCGTATTTTTATTTACTTGATTTTCAATGTTCACTTTTTTCCATAGTTAATATTCATGTATGTGATGCCAGGCAAGTGTCTTGTATAGTTGCCGGCAGCGGAATTGTTATTTGACTTCTGAAATGATATACCCGCAACTGATCATACTTTCCCCGAAATAGGGGTTCCTGATTTCCTTTTCCCCGCTGATCCAGTCTGCACCCTTGTCATTATTGGCCATCGGGCAATGCTGGATGTACAGCACCTGGCCGAACGGTCCGAAGCTCGCTGCCAGCATGATGAACCTGTCGGAAAGCCGCCTGAACGCCTGCCGGGCGATCCCGATGTCGGGTGCCTTACCTAATTCCTTTAATATTTTACCCGATGTACGGCGATGCTCCTGCCATACTGCATGTGCTTCCTTCTCTAACAATTTTATATCGACCCCGTCAATCAAACCAGCCAGCCGGCCGGCCGAAAGCTTACCCGCTTCCAGGTTGTCTGCAACTAGGGCATCCTTCAGTTCCAGGTACTCCGGAAATAACAGTTGAAGGGCTTCTCTTGCCTCCGGGCCGGCATTGATCTTTCGCACATGCACGGTGTGGCCCCCTGCCCCTCTTGCATTGTTACCCCGACGCTCCGTGCTTCCGTGATGAGATGACGGGGCCGTGCTGCCCTGCCGGTTCATCATGCTGGGTTTTCCAGCCAGCTGCGCCGCTGCATCGATGCTGAATGTGCCGTGGGTGGCGATCTCGACACCTTCCTCCAGGCCATCTTTCACGATAAACCCGTCACCAAGCGACGGCCCCAGCGTTACCTCCCGCATGACAAAACGAATGTCTGATTCGCTTCCGCGCTTTTCATATACGACCGACCGCTCACCGGTCCACATCACCGCGGATTTGGGAACGACCAATGCATCCTTCCTTCCTTTCACCGGGCTTTCCACCAAACCCACCACAAACATCTCCGGCTTGAGCTTCATACCTGGGTTAATAATTTCAACCCGGGCCGTGGATACCCTTGTCCTGGGATGGATCACCGGGTCCACGAAGCTGATCTTGCCGTTAAATGATTCACCCGGCAGCGACTGAACGGTAAAAGTCACTTCCAGTCCTTTCCTGATCCAGGGCATGTCGCTTTCGTATACATCAAAGAGTACCCATACACGTGACAGGTTCGCAATCTCGAACAGGGCCTGCCCTTTCGCGACATAGTCGCCGGGGTTAACATGTTTTTTTAGTACCACCCCAGACACGTCGGCCTGTGCGGGAAATTGTTCCTGCACCCTGCCTGCTTCGAGAAAAGCGTCTACCTGGCGTTCGGTCAGCTTCCAGTTCAGTAGCTTGCCACGTGCGGCGTTGTACAGCTCCGGATGGCTATCACGTGTTTTCCAGGCCTCGAACAACTCTTCCTGCGCGGTAACCAGTTGCGGGGAGTAGATATATGCCAGTACCTGCCCCCCATGTACGGCCTCACCGGTAAAGCTGACCAATAGTTTTTCTACCCGCCCCGGGATATGGGATGCCTGTGATGATACCGCACGTTCATCGGCCCGCACCTTGCCGTTCAAGCGAACTACCCTGACCGGCATTTTCATGGTGATGACCGATGTCTGTACACTGGCCAGCTGCATGGCCGTGGCAGACATCTTCACTTCAAGCGGGTGTGTATCTTCCTGCCCCGCTTCCAGCGGGATGAGATCCATGCCGCAGATAGGACACTTGCCCGGCTCAGGCTGCCGCACCTGCGGGTGCATGGCGCAAGTCCACGTTTGTGGAACGGATTCCGTTGTGCGCTCATGTCCAGTGGCCCCGCCGGCATAGTCCCCGGATGGTTTCAGCAACCAGCCGGCAATCGCGCCAACAGCCAGCGCACCGATTATTACCAGGTATTTATTTCCCGTAATTTTTTTCATGCTCTTTAATTTCAATGGTTAAATCACCGGCCAATTACAGTTTCATTTCATTATATCGGTCACTTTCATATCACCGGCCGCCGCCCAGGTATTCAAGCTTCGCCGAGGCAGTATGATAATCCTTCAGCGCGGTAGCCCCGGCCATTCGGTATTTCAGAAGCTCCTGCTGCAATTGCAATACCTCTTCGAAGTCATTACCCGCATTTCGGTATGCCGCAAGCAACAGGTTCAGGGCCTGCCGGGTTTTTATCTCCTGCTCCCGGTACAACGCCATCAACCTGAAAGCCCTGTCCATCTCGTAGCGCGTCATGGCCCAGGTGCCGGACAGGTGGTTCCCGAAATCCTCCTTCGCCGAGGCAATCGCCGATTGGGTGAACTGCGCCTCCTTCACCGCGGCTCGGTACCTGCCCCTGTAAATGGGCAGGCTCATGCTGACCATCGGCATCCAGGCATCTCTTCCGTTCCCGGTTACCTCCATGTCGCTTTCGCCGATGACCACGTAATCCAGTCCCACCCCGAACCTGGGGAGCCCTTGCTTCCTTGCAGCCACCTCGCGGGCCTGTGCAGCCCGCAGCCTAAGGTCGTAAGCTTTCATTACAGGGTTGACGGTTAACAGGCTGTCGCTTTGGTACACGGTGCCTGCCGCTGGAATGGAATCGGGTATGGTTACACTGGTGGTGTCCGCCCTGTTCAACAAGGAATTAAGCCGCACAAGCAGGGGAGCCATTTTATCCTGCAACAGCCTGATATCCGTTTCCACGTTCTCCGCCATTATATCGGCGCGGATTACATCCACCATGGTTCCCTCGCCATTTTCAAATGCGGCGGTGGCCAACCGCAGGTAAGCAGTCACGATCACAAGGTTTTCCCGCTGCAGGCGGGTATGCCTGTCAAGCTCGTACAACGGATACCATGCTTCTTTCACACGATAGGCCAGCTCGTTCTTCACATCAAGAAACTCCTGGTACCTGGCTTCCGCCACCCGTGTCGCCTGGTCGCCCTGTGCGGCCAGCGTGCCGAACCAGGGGAACATCTGTGACAGTCCGATTTTTACCTGCTGCGGCCCCACACGTGTCTCCACCGGGCTGACAAAATATCCGAATGAAAGGACGGGATCCTGCAGTGCCCGGGCGCCGGGTACCTGCTGCATGGCGGCTTCGAATTCGGCGTACCGGGCCTGCAGTCCCGGATTGTTTTCCGAGGCTGCCACGAGTAAATCGTCCAACGACTGGCCGTGTGCCAGGCCGACGGTACCGGATAAAAACATAAACTGAATAAGCCTTAGTTTCTTCATCTTGGTTTTTTACAGTTTCCTTTCCTCCCTTGAACAATAGAGCACCGGAACGATGAAATAGGTTACACAGGCGACAAGCATCCCGCCAAAAGCGGGAATGGCCATCGGGATCATGATGTCCGCCCCGCGGCCCGTGGAGGTGAGTACCGGCAGCAGGGCGATGATGGTGGTGGCCGTTGTCATGATGGCCGGCCGGATGCGTTTCAACCCTGCCTGTACGACGGCCTGCCGCACCTCCTGCACGGTACGGATGTTTTTCCCGGCAAAGCGCCGGTCTAGATAGGTTCCCATCAGGACGCCATCATCAGTGGCGATACCGAACAACGCGATAAAGCCCACCCACACGGCCACGCTCAGGTTGACCGTATGCATCTGGAACAGCTCCCTCAGGTTCTTACCCAGAACGGAAAAGTCGGCGAACCATCCCTGCCCGTACAGCCATAACATCAGGAATGCACCGCTGAATGCCATGAGGATGCCACTGAAGATCATCAACGAAGTGCTCACGGAGCGGAACTGCAGGTACAGGATCAGGAAGATGACGGCAAGCACCAGGGGGATGATCAGCGAAAGTCGCTTTTCTGCGCGAACCTGGTTTTCATAGCTGCCTGAAAACCTGTAGCTGACTCCCCCGGGCACTGAAAGTACCCCGCTTTCAACCAGGTCACTGATATGGTTTTGCGCATCACGTACCACGTCAACCTCGGCATGGCCGTCTTTTTTGTCCAGCAGCACGTATCCCACCAGGAAGGTGTTCTCGCTTTTGATCACCTGCGGACCGCTTATGTATTCGACCTCTACCAGTTCCCCGAGGGGAACCTGTACGCCAACCGGCGAGGCGATGAGCACCCTTTTCAGTTTGTCCGGGTCGTCGCGCAACTCGCGCGGGTACCGTACCCGTACGGGATAACGTTCCCTGCCCTCCACGGTAGCCGTGACCTGCATGCCACCGATGGCCGTTTCGATGGCCTGCTGTACATCCTCCACATTCAACCCGTACCGTGCAATGGCCTCGCGATTGATATCAAGGTGCACGTACGGCTTTCCCACAATCCGGTCGGCGAAAACAGCTTCCGCCTTGACACCTGGCAACTCCTTCAATATCTTCTCCAGCTTCACGCCGAATGCCTCGATCGTCGCAAGGTCGGGACCGAACACTTTTACCCCCATGGGTGCCCGCATGCCGGTCTGCAGCATTACCAGGCGGGTTTCGATGGGCTGCAACCGGGGTGCCGAAGTGACTCCGGGAATGCTTGCAACTTTTATGATCTCATTCCAGATGTCGGCGGGCGACTGGATATGATCCCGCCAGTTGCGAAAGTATCTGCCCGATGGATCGGGAACCAGTGCTGCAGCATCGACGCCGTGGACCAATGCTTCTTCATTGGTGACGGTATCCCCGCCCGCAAGTATGAACCGCCCTTCCCGGTCCGTCCTGAAACGAACGCGCCTTCCCCTTGCATCAACCTCGTATTCCGGCTTGTAGTTAATGACGTTTTCGTACATGGATATGGGTGCGGGATCAAGCGCCGACTCCACTCGTCCCAGCTTTCCTACCGCCAGGTCCACCTCCGGGATGCCGGATGTGCGCATGTCAAGCTGCTGTATCACCTGTTTGTTCTGTGCGATTCCGGCATGAGGCATGGAGGTGGGCATCAGCAGGAAGCTGCCCTCGTCCAGCGATGGCATGAATTCCCTGCCCATACCCGGAAAAGCATGTGCCATGGCGGACCATGCCGACGTGGCCCTGATGTTGACTCCTGCCCGGTCGAAGCCTTTGCCACAAAGCCGAATATGCGCGGGAAGCCGACCCATGACATCATCGCCAGGGTCACCACTGCTGCGGGCAACAACAGGAATTGCTTCTTGTGTGCAAGGCACCAGTTCAGAATCCTG